>NZ_JBHTSF010000180.1:0-16353 GCF_042795295.1 Streptomyces sp. NPDC056486 | reverse complement strand
GGCGGCGTCGTTGCTGCCGCGCAGAGCGGGGATGAGGCTCGCGACGGCGGCCGATACGAGTGCCACACCGCAGCCGATGAGCAGGCCCGTACGGAAGCCGTCCTCGGAAGCGAGTGTGTGGCCGCCCAGGGTCATCGTCATCTGTGCGAGGACGACGCCGATCACGGCCGACCCGATGGTGGTGCCGAGCGAGCGCATCAGGGTGTTGAAGCCGTTGGCCGCGGCCGTCTCGGAGACGGGAACCGCGCTCATGATCAGGGCGGGCATGGAGCCGTAGGCGAGGGCGACGCCGCTGTTGATGACGATGCCGACGATCATGAGACCCCAGGCGGTGCCCATGAGCGGCAGTGCGATGCCGTACCCGACCGCCATCACGAGCGCGCCGCAGATCAGGGCGACCTTGGGGCCGCGGGAGTTGATGAGCTTGCCGCCGAGCGGAGAGATGATCATCATCATCACGCCGCCGGGCGCCATCCACAGGCCTGCCGCCAGCATCGACTGGCCCAGGCCGTACCCCGTGGCCTCGGGGAACTGGAGCAGCTGCGGCGCGATCAGCATGAAGGCGTACATGCCGACACCGATGAGGATCGAGGCGGCGTTGGTGAACAGCACGCGGGGGCGGGCGGTGGTCCGCAGGTCGACCAGGGGGTCGCGGGTACGCAGTTCGTAGAACCCCCATGCGGTGAGCGAGACGACCGCGAGGGCGAGCAGGCCCAGCGTGCTGCCCGAGGCCCAGCCCCAGTCGCCGCCCTTGCTGATTCCCAGAAGCAGCGAGACCAGGCCGATGGCGAGGCCGATGGCGCCCGGCGCGTCGAAACGCTGGCCCTTGGCGCCGGCGGGGACGTCCGGTACGACGAAGAAGATCAGGGTGCCGATCATCAGGGCGAGAGCCGCGGAACCCCAGAACAGCACCCTCCAGTCCGCGTACTGGGCCACGGCCGCGGCCAGGGGCAGGCCGATGGCGCCGCCGATGCCCATGGACGCGCTGACCAGGGCGATGGAGCCGCTCAGCTTCTGAGCCGGGACGACGTCGCGAAGGAGTGCGATGCCGAGCGGCACCATGCCCATGCCCATGCCCTGCAGACCGCGCCCGATGATCATCGGCACGACGGATGAGGAGAGCGCGCAGACGATCGAGCCGATCACCAGGGGCACGGTGCAGGCGAGCAGCATGCGCCGCTTGCCGAACAGGTCGCCGAGGCGTCCGGAGACCGGCACACACACGCCGGCGACGAGCAGGGTGACGGTGACCACCCATGCCGCGTTCGAGGCGCTGGTGTGCAGGATCTGCGGCATCTCCGCGATCAACGGGGTCACCAGCGTCTGCATGACCGCGGCAACAGTGCCCGCCATGGCGAGCGTGGCGACGACTGCGCCTGATCGAGCGGTCGGCTGGGGGCCGTCCATGGGGGAGCTCCTCTACGAAACATCTCTACGAACCATCGGCAAGGTCCACATGCGCCGGAAGCGCCATGTGCACAATACACACTACATGGCCCCACCATATCGAGTGTCGGATGCATATAGTGGGCGCAGTGAATTTGCGGTAGGCACGACGCGGAGGGATCTCACGTGAGCAGGGCGGAGCAGGCGGCGGACCGGGTGGAGTTCGAGCAGATGCTGATGGGCCGCTATATGCATCTGCACAAGAGCAAAGGGCGTCGGGTCGGCGGCGTCCTCGACCGCAGCGCCTACATCCTGCTCAGCCGCATCCGCACGCAGGGCCCGATGTCGCTCGGCCAGCTCGGCGACGCCTTCGGCCTCGACGTCTCCACGCTCAACCGGCAGACCGCGTCCGCCATGCGCGCGGGCCTGGTCGAACGCATCCCCGACCCCGAGGGCGGCATGGCCCGTAAGTTCCGCATCACCGAGGAGGGCGAACAGCGCCTCGACGAGGAACGCGCGTACATCGTCGCGAGCCTGGGCCGCATCATGACCGACTGGCCGGAGGAGGACATCGCGGCGTTCGCCGATTACCTCCAGCGCTTCAACGCGGGCATCGAGCGGCTCTACGGCATGCCCTGGCCGCGTCCACAGAAGGAGCCCTCGTCAGTGGTGAACTGACGAGGGCTCCCCGTATGCCTTTGCCTCAAGAAGCCGTCACATCGGACACCTTCCAGCGCTGATTGGCGCCGGAGTTCGGTGTCCACGTCGTGACGGCGGCTCCGTCGTGCGTGGCCTGGCCGCCGACCTCGAGGAGCCGTCCCGTGGCCGCGTTGACGAGGGTCCAGGTGCCGTCACCGGTCGTGGACATGATCCACTGGGCGGCCTTGCCGCGGGGGCCGGTGTCGGGCTCGACCACCGGGGAGCCGTCACGGACGGCAAGGCGCTTTCCCTCCGCCCGGTCGGTGAACACGTACCGGCGCTGGTTGCCGGTCTCACCGCTGATCTGCCGCAGCCGCCACCGCTGCCCCGCCGTGTCCGCGGCGGCCTTGATGACGAGGCCGGTGCCGTTGTCGGCGACGGTGAGCTCCTTGCCGCTCTGGACGCCGGTCAGTTCGTACGTGTGGTCCTTCTTCAGCAGGGCGGCGTCCTTCGCGACCCCCGACACACCCTTGACGAGGAACGAGGTCACCGACTGGGCGGGCACCTCGAAGGTGGCCTTCTTGCCGCTGACGGCGATGGGAGCGTGTCGTTCGAGCTTGCCGTCGGCGCTGGTCACGACGGGCGTGACGGTGGCCGAGCCGCGCACGCGGTCGAACTTGGACAGGTCGACCGTCACCGTGCGCCCGGCGGTCGTGCTGTTGACGTGGACGACCGTCGCTCCGTTGCCCTTCTTGGACACGGCGGCGGCGCTCGAAGTGTCGTCGACCTTGACGAGCCGGTCGCCGGGCTTGATGAAGTGGGTGAAGTTGCGTGCCGTGTCGAACTTCGTGTTCGTACGGATCGGGCAGGTCTGGGGCGTGTCCTTGGAGGTGCAGCTGAACGGCAGCTGGATGCTGCCCCAGTTGCCGCCCTTGGCGGACTCGCCGCCGGGCTTCATGTTGTCGTAGTCCTCCACCGGCTGCCAGAACACCCAGGCCTTCGGCTCCAGTTCACGCAGGTCGTCGACCATCCGCTGGGCCATGCCGAGACCCGGCCGCATGTCGTCGAAGTCCTGCCCGTCGCCCCAGTCGCCCTCTACCTCGCTCATCCACAGCGGCTTGTCAGCCGCCTTGGCCAGGTCGCGCACGCTGGTGCGACCGTCGGTGCCGTAGGTGTGGACGTTCATCTGGCCGACGGCGTCCCTGACCTCCTGCGGGTAGGTGTTCCAGTTCCGCGTGAAGGTGGTGGGGTTGGTCTCGTCCATCGCGGCGATCTCCGCGCCTGTCCTGGACTTCGTGAGAGCCGGGTCAAGGGCGCCGATCACCTTCTGCTGGAGCTCGGGGCCGATATGGGCCCCTTCCTGGCGGCCGCCGACCGGCTCGCCGTCTTCTCCCAGGCGAGTGCCCCAGTAGTCGGTGTTCGGTTCGTTGAACGGGTCGAGGGTGTCGACCTTGATGCCGTGGGCCTTCTCGAGGCGTTCGGTCGCGCCCACCAGGTACGAGGCGAAATCGTCGACGGACTCGGTCTTGAGCTGGTCGGTGCCCGCGTCGAAGTTGCCCGAGACGTAACCGCTCTCTGTCATGAACCAGGGCGGCGAGTTGCTGAACGTCTCCCAGTGGTCGACGTCCTTCTTGATCCGGTCGACCCACCAGCGCTGGGTGGCGTCGGCCTTCGGGTTCCAGTCGGCCTGGTCCGCGGCGCTCCACCAGTCGGTGTCCTCGCGGGTGGTGCCCGCCGGAGCCTTCCACCAGCCCTCGACCGCGCCGCCCGGGCGCAGATAGTCCTTGACGTCGGGGGCGTTGCCGCCGCCGATGTTGTAGCGGGCGATGTTCAGGGCGAGGCCGTCGTCGCCGAAGAGGAGCCGGGCCAGCTTCTCGCGTATCTCCTTGGGGTAGTCGCCGGTGGCGTTGGCGAACCAGACCAGGCTCGTGCCCCAGCCCTCGAACTCCTCGTGCTGGTAGGAGGGGTCGGGCCGGACGGTGACGGCGGCGGAGGCCGCGGCGGCCGGCTGCGGCGGTGCGGTGATCAGGGCCGCCCCGGTGGCCAGGGCGGTGATGCCGACGATGCCGACGAGTCGTCTCGTGCGGGTACGGGATACCAACGTGTGCTCCCAACGTAGGTGACGGGGTGGCGCTGTACAGGAGGGGGTGGTGGCTCAGGGGTTGGTGGTGGTCTGTCGCAGGACGGCGACTTCCCTGGGCGGCAGGACGAGAGCGCCGTCCCCGGCGGCATCCCGGGAACCGCCGACGAGGACGTCTCCGGTCAGTCCTGGCAGCGGCACGGCGTCGTCCGTTCGATTGACCAGGAACAGATAGCGGCTCTCGGTATCGCGGCGTACGGCGAGCTCGACGTGTCCGCGTGCGGGGGCGGGCAGTTCGCTCTCGACACCGGCCGCGGCGAGGAGCTGAGGCAGCAGAGTGGTGAGGCCGCCCGTGCCGAGCCGGGTGGAGACGTACGCCGCCGAACCCCGCCCTGCCGCACGGCGGGTGACGGCGGGACGCTCGGCATAGTCTCCGGTGCGATACCGGGCGAGCACCTCCGTCTCCGGCCCGGTGACGGTGATCCGGTCGGTCCACACCGTGCCCGTGGTGGCGTTGTCCAGGGCGACCGTGTCGTCGTCGAGCAGCGGCCCGAACTCCTCGACGCGGATGCCGAGCAGGTCACGCAGCGCTCCTGGATAGCCGCCGAGCCAGATGTGGTCGTTCTCGTCGACGATGCCGGAGAAGTAGGTGGTGACCAGATGGCCGCCGCTCTCGACGTAACGCGTGAGGTCCTTGGCGAGCGCCTCGGGGACCACGTGCAGCACGGGCGCGATCAGGACTTCGTACGGGGCCAGATCGTTGCGCGTGGTCACGACGTCGGCGCGGATGCCGAGGGCGAGGAGCGCGGAGTACCAGTCCAGGGCCTCCTGGTGGTAGTCGAGACGGGAGGTGGGATGGGAGTCCTGCTCGCTGGCCCACCACGAGTCCCAGTCGAAGAGGACGGCCACCCGCGCCGCCTCGCGCCCGGCCCCCGCGACGGGCGAGAGCGCCTCAAGGGTCTGCCCCAGCCCGGTCACCGCACGGAACAGATCGCTGTCGGCTCCGGCGTGCGGCACCATCGCCGAGTGGTACTTCTCGGCGCCGGCCGCCGACTGGCGCCACTGGAAGAAGCACACGGCGTCGGCGCCGTGCGCGACATGCAGCAAGGAGTCGCGGGCGAGATCGCCCTCGCGCTTGGCCACGTTGACGGGCTGCCAGTTGACTGCACTGGTGGAGTGCTCCATGAGGAACCACGGACGGTGGCCCGCGATGGAGCTCGTGAGGCTGGCGGAGAAGGACAGCTCGTCCCTGGCCTGCGGACCGGGCACGACGTAATGGTCGTTCGACACGAAGTCGATCTCGCCCGCCCAGTCGGCGTAGTCCATGCCCTTGGTGCCGCCCATCACCATGAAGTTCGTGGTGACCGGCACCTCGGGGGTGAGCTCGCGCAGGACGTCCCGCTCCGCCCGCAGATACTCCTTCAGCGCGTCCGACGAGAACCGCTTGAAGTCCAGCTGCTGGGTGGGGTTGGGGTGTGATGCCGCGAGCCGGGGCGGCAGGATCTGCTCCCAGTCGCTGTAGCGCTGCGCCCAAAATGCCGTACCCCAGGCGTGGTTGAGACCGTCGAGCGTGGTGTAGCGGGCGCGCAGCCAGCCGCGGAAGGCGCGGGCCGCGTCGTCGGAGTAGTCGTAGATGTTGTGGCAGCCGAGCTCGTTCGAGACGTGCCAGGCCACGAGCGCCGGGTGGTCGGCGTAGCGCAGGGCCATCTCGCGCACCAGGCGCAGCGCGTGCTCCCTGAAGACGGGAGAGGTCGGCCGCCAGTGCTGCCGCGCCCCCGGCCACACCGTCTCACCGGACGCGGTCACCGGAAGGATCTCCGGGTGCGCCGCGGTGAGCCAGGGCGGCGGGGACGCGGTGGCGGTGGCCAGATCGACCCCGATGCCGCCCGCGTGCAGGAGGTCCATGACCTCGTCGAGCCACGCGAAGTCCCAGGTGTCCTCGGCCGGTTGGATACGCGCCCAGGAGAAGATCCCCACGGAGACGATGTTGACGCCGGCCTCGCGCATCAGCCGGACGTCCTCCTCCCAGACCGCGCGCGGCCACTGCTCGGGGTTGTAGTCGGCGCCGTACGCGAGACGGGGGGCGACGTCACCGTCCGGTCCGCGCAGCAGCCGGGACGGGAGGGTGGGGGGCATGGTGGTCCTTCCGGAGTGGAGCTGGGGGTATGGAGGGGCAGGGCTGTGCCGCGCTACTTCTGGACGCTGAAGCCCTGCTCGGAGCCGTACTTGACGGAGGCGTCCTGCCAGGACTTCAGGCCCTTGGACAGGGGAGTGCCGGAGACGTAGGCCTTGCCCGCGGTGTCGTTGAAGATCGAGTTGGCGTACACCTGGTACGGCAGGTACTTCCAGTCGTCGGCGACGTTCGCCGCGGACTCGGCGAAGACCTTGTTGGCCTTCTGGCCGCCGAAGTACGGGAACTCGGTGTCCTGGAACGCCTTGGACTTGAGGTCCTTGGTGGTCGCGGGGAAGGCGCCCTCCGAAATGCGGGTCTGCACGCCCTTGCCGGAGTTGGCGTACTCCACGAAGGCGTAGGCGAGCTCCTTGTTCTTGCCGAGCTCGGGCAGGGCGAGCGAGCTGCCGCCGTTCTCGGCGCTCGCCTTGTCGCCCGCGCTCCACTGCGGCAGCGGCGCCGCGCGCCAGTCGCCGGAGGCCTCCTTCACGCCGGAGGCGAAGTTGGCGGGCATCCAGGCGCCGGTGGGCAGGGTCGCGATGGTGCCGTCACCGAAAGCCTTGTACCACTCGTCGGTCCAGGGGTTGATCGGTGCGACCAGCTTCTCGTCGATGAGCTTCTGCCAGGTCTCGGTGTAGGCGCGGGCGCCCTTGTCGGAGAAGTCGATGCCCACCTTGGTGCCGTCGACCTTGTAGGGGCGCGAACCGGCCTGCCACAACAGGCTGGTGGTGAGCCCCGCGTCGCCCGTGTCGCTGGTGATGTACGCCTTCGGGTCGGCCTTGTGCAGCTTGCGGGCGGCCTGGAGGTACTCCTCCCAGGTCGTCGGCACCTTGATCTTGTGCTTGTCGAAGACCTTCTTGTTGTAGAAGAGAGCCATGGGGCCGGAGTCCATCGGCAGGGCGTAGACGCCCTCACCGGACTTCACCGCGTTCCACGGGCCCGGCGAGTACGAGTCCTTGAGCTTGTCCGCGCCGAAGGGGGTCAGGTCGGTGATGGACTTGGTCAGGGCGTACTGGCTCAGGGCGTAGTACTCGACCTGCGCGACGTCAGGGACGCCCTTCTTCGCCGAGATGGCGTTCTGCAGGGCCGTGTACTGGTCCTTGTTGGTACCGGCGTTCACCAACTCGACGTCGACGGCAGGGTGTTCCTTCTCGAAGTCGGCGACGACCTTCTTGAGGGTGGGTTCCCACGCCCACACCTTGACCTTGCCGCCCTTCTTCAGGGCCGCCTTGACGTCCGCGGCCGAGACCTGCTTCTGGCCGGAGTCGTCGTCGGAGCCGCCGCAGGCGGTCGCCCCAAGAGCGAGGGCGCAGACGAGACCTATGCCGCGCAGCAGGCGGCGGGAGTTCTGGGGCATGGCGATGCTTCCACTTCTTCGTGGTCGACAAGGGCTGGGCGGGACAGGGGCAACTGGCGGACGGGGAGTGCTACTCCTTGACGCTTCCGGCGGCGAGTCCGGACTGCCAGTACTTCTGGAGCAGCAGGAAGGCGGCGATGAGCGGCAGGACGGTGATCAGTGAACCGGTGATCACCAGGTGGAAGACGGGATCGCCGCCCGCTGTCGCGGCCTGGGCGTTCCAGCTCTTCAGGCCCAGGGTCAGCGGATACCAGTCCGGGTCCTTGAGCATGATCAGCGGCAGGAAGTAGTTGTTCCAGGTCGCGACCATCGTGAACAGCAGGACGGTCACGGTGCCGGGCGCGAGCAGGGGCAGAGCGACCTGGAAGAAGGTGCGCAGCTCGCTCGCCCCGTCGATGCGGGCGGCCTCCATCAGTTCGGTGGGGATGGCCTCGGTGGCGAAGACCCACATCAGGTAGAGGCCGAAGGGCGAGATGAGCGAGGGGATGATGACGGCCCAGGGGGTGTCCGTCAGGCCCATCTTGCTGAACATCAGGAAGGTGGGTACCGCGAGCGCCGTACCGGGCACGGCGACGGCGCCGATGACGACGGCGAAGACGGCGCGCTTGCCGAGGAAGTCGAACTTCGCGAGGGCGTAGCCGCCCAGGACCGCAAGGAAGGTGGCGCCCCCGGCCCCGATCACCACGTACAGAAGGGTGTTGAGGAGCCAGCGGGTGAAGACACCGTCGTTGTACGTGAAGGTCGCGCCGATGTTGTCCCACAGGGCGAAGTCCCCGCTGAACCACAGGCCGAACGAACCGGCGAGCCCCTCCTGGGTCTTGGTGGCGCTGATGACCAGCCAAAGGAGCGGTATCAGGCTGTAGAGCAGGACGAGGCCGGTGAGCACGGTGAGCAGCACGCTGCGCCGGGGACGGCCAGCGCTGTGCCGGCGGGACGTGCGGACGCGGGGTGTGCGCAGGCGGGGTGCCGCGCCCGGAGAGCGGGCGGGCCCGGGAACGGTGGGGGAAGCGGTGGTGACGGGGCTGCTCGGTCCGGTCATCGGGTCACGCTCCCTTGCGCATGCCGCGCAGCTGGACGACGTAGGCGATGACCATGGTGATCAGGCCCATGACGATGGCGACCGTCGCGGAGTAGTTCTGCTGCTGGCCCGAGAAGGACAGCGAGTACGTGTAGAGGTTCGGGGTGTAGTCGGTGGTGATGGAGTTGGGCGCCAGGTTCTGCAGGATGCTCGGCTCGTTGAAGAGCTGGAAGCTGCCGATGATCGAGAAGATCGTTGCGATGACCATGGCGCCGCGGATCGCGGGGAGTTTGATGGCCGTGATGACGCGGATCTGACCGGCGCCGTCGATCTCCGCGGCCTCGTACAGGGAGTGCGGGACGACGCGCAGCGCCGAGTAGAAGATCAGCATGTTGTAGCCCACGAACTCCCAGGTGACGATGTTGCCGATCGACGCGAGGAGCAGAGAGGGCGAGAGCGGATCGGGCAGCGAGACGCCCAGGGCGTCGTTGATGTCGCCCACGAGCCCGAAGCGGGTGCCGTACATGAAGCCCCACATCAGCGAGGCCACCACGGCGGGCACGGCATAGGGCAGGAAGACCGAGATCCGGAAGAAGTCCTTGCCGTACAGGCGGCCGCTGTCCAGGGCGAGTGCCACGAGCAGGGCGATGCCCAGCATGATCGGGACCTGGACCGCGAGGAACAGCGAGACCCGGCCCAACGACGCCCAGAACTGGTCGTCGCTCAGAGCCTGTTGATAGTTGTCGAGGCCCACGAACGTGGTGCCGCCGATGAGTTGGTCGCGGAAGAGGCTGAGATAGACCGAGTAGGCGAGGGGAGCCAGGAAGACCAGGGCGAAGACCGCGACGAAGGGGCCGATGAATCCCCAGCCCGTCCAGGAACGGCGGTTCCGTGGTGACGGTGGTCGGGCAGGGCGCCGTTCCGCGGCCTCCTGCAGGTGAAGCGTCGTCATGTCGTTCCTCGCTCGTCCATCTCGGAACCGGCGTCACGTGGCGCGATGTTTGCGTAAACATGGGCGAACGCAGCGGTGTGACCAGGCCATGAGCCGGGCGCCGCAGGGTGTTATGTTTACGTAAACATTCAGTGGCGGAATGTCTACACTGCCTCGATGGCGACGGTCAAGGGTCGTCCGAGAAGACGGACAGGACGGTCGAAGGCCGTTCGAAATCACGGTCAAGAGCCGTCCGAGAAGGCTCCATACACACCCGGCGAGGCAGACAGTGCGAGCAACAGAAAGCACCCCGGCGAACGGCGTCCACGGGGAACGGGCCGCGCGCCGCGGGCAGAGCGCGTCCATGGCCGACGTGGCCGCGCTCGCCGGAGTCTCCTCGCAGACCGTCTCCCGTGTCTCCAACGGGTATTCGGGCGTCACCGAGGAGACCCGGCAGCAGGTGCTCGACGCGATGAAGGAACTCGGCTACCGGCCCAACAGCGCGGCCCGTGCCCTCAAGCGCGGCGAGTTCCGCACGATCGGCCTGATCACCTTCAGCCTCTCCACCACGGGCAACGTACGCACCATCGACGCGATCGCCACCTCCGCCGCACAGGAGGGGTACGCCGTCACCCTCCTGCCCGTCGCCGTCCCCACGCAGGACGAGGTGCGGGGCGCCTTCTCCCGCCTCGGGGAGCTCGCCGTCGACGCCGTCATCGTCATCATGGAAGTGCACCTGCTCGACGCGGCGGCCCTTTCGCTTCCCCCTCATGTCCAGGTCGTCGTGGCCGACTCGGACGCGGGGGACCGCTACACCGTGGTCGACACCGACCAGGCGGGCGGTACCCGCGACGCCGTACGGCACTTGCTCGACCTCGGCCATCGGACCGTATGGCACCTCGCGGGGCCCGAGGACTCCTATGCCGCACAGCGCCGCGCCGACGCCTGGCGGGCGACGCTCGTCGACGCCGGGTGCGACCCGCCGCCGCTCGTACGCGGGGACTGGTCGGCGGAGTCCGGATACCGGGCCGGACTCGGCATCGCCGACCAGCAGGACTGCACCGCGGTGTTCGCCGCCAACGACCAGATGGCCCTCGGCCTGCTGCGCGCCCTGCACGAGCGCGGCCGCAAGGTGCCGGACGACGTCAGTGTCATCGGCTTCGACGACATCCCCGAGTCCGGCTCGTTCCTGCCACCCCTGACGACCGTCCACCAGGACTTCGCCGAAGTGGGGCGCCGCTGCGTCGAGGGCGTCCTGCGGCAGATGCGGCAGAGCACGCCGGAGCGCGGCACCACGCTCGTGCCCACGCGACTCGTGCAGCGTCAGAGCACCGCACGGCCCCCTGCACGCTGACCCACTTCGCGTCCGCTGATCGCGCGCTACAGACCACAACCGGGGGAAGGTGGGAAGGCGAGAACATCGTTCGATGCCGGAGAGGTGCCCATGGACAGCGGCGAAGACGCGCAGGGGCTGCGCTGCCTGGTGACCGGGGCGACCGGTTACATCGGAGGGCGCCTCGTTCCCGAGCTGCTCGACGCGGGGCACGAGGTGCGCTGCCTCGCCCGCACGCCGGGCAAGTTGCGCGACTACCCCTGGGCCGGGCGGGCCGAGGTGGTGCGGGGCGACGCGTCCGACGCCGATTCGGTCGGCGCGGCCATGCGGGACATCGATGTGGCGTACTACCTCATCCATGCGCTGGGCACCGGATCCGGCTTCGAGGAGAAGGACCGCGAGGCCGCCCGGATCTTCGCCGAGCAGGCCCGCGCCGCGGGCGTGCGGCGCATCGTCTATCTGGGCGGACTCACTCCCCAGGGCGTCCCGGACGAGGATCTTTCGCCGCATCTGCGCTCACGGGCCGAAGTGGGCCGGATCCTCCTGGACTCCGGCGTACCGACCACCATGCTCCGCGCCGCCGTGATCATCGGCTCCGGCTCCGCGTCCTTCGAGATGCTGCGCTACCTCACCGAGCGCCTGCCGGTCATGGTCACGCCGAGCTGGGTGCGCACCCGGATCCAGCCGATCGCCGTGCGCGACGTCCTGCGCTACCTCGTGGGCAGCGCCACCATGCCCGACGATGTCAGCCGCGCCTTCGACATCGGCGGGCCCGACGTCGTCACCTACCGCGACATGATGACCCGGTACGCGACCGTGGCGAAGCTGCCCCACCGCCTCATCCTGCCGGTTCCCATGCTGAGCCCCGGCCTCTCCAGCCACTGGGTCGGCCTGATCACCCCCGTACCGGCGTCGATCGCCCGGCCGCTCGCGGAATCGCTGCGGTACGAGGTCGTCTGCCACGAGCGCGACATCACGCGGTACGTTCCCGACGCGCCCGGCGTCCCGATCAGCTTCGACAAGGCGCTCGCACTGGCCCTCGAACGCGTGAAGGACGCCCAGGTCAGCACCCGGTGGTCGTCCGCCTCGCTGCCCGGCGCCCCCAGCGACCCGCTGCCCACCGACCCCGACTGGGCCGGCGGCAGCCTCTACACCGACCGCCGGGAACAGACCGTGGACGCTTCGCCTGAGGCCCTGTGGCGCGTGGTGGAAGGCGTGGGAGGCGACAACGGCTGGTACTCCTTCCCGCTCGCCTGGGCCGTGCGCGGCTGGCTCGACCGGCTCGTCGGCGGGGTCGGCCTCAGACGGGGCCGCCGGGACGCCCAGCGGCTGCGGGTGGGGGACTCGCTGGACTTCTGGCGGGTCGAGGAGATCGAACCGGGACGGCTGCTTCGGCTGCGCGCCGAGATGCGCCTGCCGGGCCTCGCCTGGCTCGAGATGTACGCGGAACAGGACGACGAGGGGCGCACCCGCTACCGGCAGCGGGCGCTCTTCCATCCGCGCGGCCTCCTCGGCCACGCGTACTGGTGGAGCGTCTCGCCGTTCCACGCGCTCGTCTTCGGCGGCATGGCGCGCAACATCACACGTACGGCCGAACAGCGCAGCGCCAAAACCGCACAGAAAACGTGACCCACCGGCAATCCGACGACGCACCGGCTCCGAATCACCTCTGAAGGCGACCGTCGTCCAGGAGGATCACCGGGTGAACGAAGTGGTGCACATCAGCGGGGCCCCATCGGCGGGCCCCGATCTGGCCGAGCTGCTCGGCCGGGTGGCCCGCGGCGACCAGCAGGCTTTCGCCTCGCTGTACGACGGGGTGTGCTCTCCGGTCCTGGGTGTTGTGCGCACGGTGCTGCGCGATCCGGCCCAGTCCGAAGAGGTCACCCAGGAGGTGCTTGTGGAGGTGTGGCGTTCCGCAGCGCGCTACCGGCCGGAGCGGGGGAGTGCCATGAACTGGGTCCTCACGATGGCGCATCGCAGAGCGGTGGACCGCGTGCGTTCCGTACAGGCGTCGGCCGAGCGCGACCACAAGGCGGCGCTGCTCGAACGCACACCGGCCTTCGACGAGGTGAGCGAGCAGGTCGAGTCCCGCCTGGAGCGCGAGCAGGTGCGCCGCTGTCTGCGCAACCTGACCGAACTGCAGCGGCAGTCGGTGACCCTCGCCTACTACCGCGGACTGACCTATCGGGAGGTCGGCGAGCTCCTCTCCGTACCCCTGGGGACGGTCAAGACCCGGCTGCGCGACGGATTGATCCGGCTGCGCGACTGCCTGGGGGTGAACGCATGAGCGCCGCCGATCTGCACACACTGACGGGCGCGTACGTCCTGCACGCACTCTCGGACGAGGAGCGCACGGAGTTCGAGCGGCACCTGGAGGTGTGCGAGGCCTGCGCGCAGGAGGTGCGTGAACTGGCCGCGACGGCCGGGCGCCTTGCCCGTGCCGTGTCGGTCGCCCCTCCGGCACACATGAAGGTTGAGGTGCTGCGGCGGGTCGCCACGGTCCGCCAACTGCCGCCGCACACGCCCGCACCGGGGAAGACCAACGGTCGCACCGGCCGTGGACGGCAGCTGCCCCGCTTCGCCCTCGCCGCATGCCTGGCGGCCGCCGCGGGGTTCGGCGGGATCGCCGTGTGGCAGCACCAGCGGGCCGACGAGGCGGCGACGCGTGCGCAGGAGGCGCGGCAGCAGTCCGAGAAGCTGGCCCGGGTGCTCGCGGCACCGGACGCCAAGGCCTCCACCGGGCGGCTCTCCGACGGGGCGACCGGCACGGTCGTGGTGGCCAAGAGCCTCAACCAAGCCGCCTTCGTGGCGGCCAAGATGCCCGAACCGCCGTCGGGCAAGGTCTATCAACTGTGGTTCAACGACGACGGAACGATGCGTTCGGCCGGTCTCATGAACCCGGCGCGCAGCACCGAAGCCGTGCTGCTCGAAGGACCGGTGGACCAGGCCTCCGGCATCGGCATCACCGTGGAGCCTGCGGGCGGCTCCGACGAGCCGACGTCAGACCCCCTGGCCCTGATGAATTTCCCCAAGGCATGAGAAGCAACAGCATGAGGAGCCGCAGAAAGTGACCGTATCGATCGTCCTGTTCACCTCCGATCTGCGCCTGCACGACAATCCGGTGCTGCGTGCCGCGCTGCGCGACGCGGAGCGGATCGTCCCGCTGTTCGTGTACGACGACGGGGTACGGGCCACCGGGTTCGACGTGCCCAACCGGCGTGCCTTTCTCGCCGACTGCCTGGAGGATCTGGACTCGGGGCTGCGGGGGCGCGGCGGTCGACTCGTGGTCCGCAGTGGTGATGTCGTCGACGAGGTCTGCCGGGTGGTGAAGGAGACCGGGGCGGCGGGGGTGCACGTCGCGGGCGGGGTGAGCCGGTACGCGACGCGGCGCGAGGAGCGGCTGCGGGCCGCCCTTGAGGACGCCGACTGCCGTCTTGTCGTGCACGACGCGGTCGTCACGGCTGTCGCTCCGGGGGAGTTGCTTCCGGCGGGCAAGGACCACTATGCCGTGTTCACCCCGTACCACCGGCGCTGGACGGCGGCGGGCGTACGGGACGTCGTGGCCCCTCCGCGCAAGGTGCGGGTCGCCGACGTGGCATCGGAGAGCGTGCTGCCGCGTGCGGAGATCACCGGCGTCTCGCAGGGACTTGACGCAGGCGGCGAGAGCGCCGGGCGCCGACGGCTGCGGGCCTGGCTGTCCGGCGGCATCGCGGAGTACGAGGACGGCCAGGACGATGTCGCGGGCGATGCCACATCTCGGCTCTCGCCCCATCTCCACTTCGGCACCCTGTCGGCGACCGAAGTCATCCACGGGGCGTCCCGCGAGGGCTCGTCGGGGGCGCAGGCGTTCATCCGGCAGCTGGCCTGGCGGGACTTCCACCACCAAGTACTCGCCGCCCGCCCGGACGCGGCCGCCCAGAACTACCGCACGCGCGGCGACCGGTGGCGCACGAACAAGAAGGAGATCGCAGCCTGGGTCGACGGGCGCACCGGCTACCCCTTCGTGGACGCGGCGATGCGGCAGCTGAGCCATGAGGGCTGGATGCACAACCGGGCGCGGTTGGTGGTGGCGAGCTTCCTCACCAAGACGCTCTACGTCGACTGGCGGGTGGGCGCCCAGCACTTCCTGAGTCTCCTGGTGGACGGCGATGTCGCCAACAACCAGATGAACTGGCAGTGGGCGGCGGGCACCGGTACCGACACCCGGCCCAACAGGGTCCTCAACCCCGTGATCCAGGGCAAGCGCTTCGACCCGCGCGGCAGCTACGTACGCCGCTGGCTGCCCGAACTCGCCGATGTCCCGGACCGGTACATCCACGAGCCGTGGAAGCTCACGGGCCAGGACCGGGCGGATGCGGATATCGACTATCCCGACCCGATCGTCGACCTTGCCGAGGGCCGGGCCCGCTTCGAGCAGGCCCGCGACGCCTGAGCGGTGAGGGGCGCCTGAGTGACAAGGGACGTCTGCCCACCGGCGGGGCGGGTGTACCGGATCGGGTGAATGTGGATCCGGGACCAATCCCCGGCGCACCCCGCGACGAATTCCCTGTGTGAGCGAAGAACGGAAGACGCGGGGACGGTGCGCACGGCCAGTGCGCCCGGGGTCCGGGGGCGAGCCCCGGGCCGAGGCCGCTTCTGACGGCGCGACCGTTCGGTATCCGGCGGTGGCTCCACCGCCCTGATGCCGTCTGCTCCAAGCCGGCCGCCTGTTCCCGGCCACCCCACGCATGCAACGACGCAAGGAGATCACCATGTCCATGTACTCCACCCGAATCCGCCGTACCGCGGTCGCCGTCGCCGCCGCGGCGATGCTGCCGATCGGCCTGACGGCGTGCTCGGACAGCGGTGACAAGGACACCAAGGCCGCGGACTCCTCGCCCAGCGCGAAGGAGTCCAAGACGGACGACTCCATGACCATGGACGAGCCGTTCGGACCTGCCTGTTCGTCGGTTCCCCAGAGCGGCAAGGGCAGCTTCGACGGGATGGCGAAGGACCCGGTCGCCACCGCCGCGTCGAACAACCCGGACCTGTCGACCCTGGTCACCGCGGTCAAGAAGGCCGGTCTTGTCGACACCCTGAACAACGCCAAGAACATCACGGTGTTCGCGCCGACCAACGACGCCTTCGCCAAGATTCCGAAGGCCGACCTGGACAAGGTCCTTGGCGACAAGGCCATGCTCACCAAGGTCCTCACCTACCACGTGGTGGGCCAGAAGCTGGCGCCCAAGGACCTGGAGAACGGCTCCTACGAGACGCTGGAGAAGAGCAAGCTCACCACCGCGGGCTCCGGCAAGGAGTTCAAGGTCAACGACACGTCGAACGTCGTCTGCGGCAACGTCCCGACGGCCAATGCCACGGTCCACATCGTCGACACCGTCCTGATGCCGAAGAGCTGACGGACACCGCCGAAAGCCTCCGCCGCCCCGTCCAGGGGGCCGC
>NZ_JBHTSF010000179.1:0-16506 GCF_042795295.1 Streptomyces sp. NPDC056486 | reverse complement strand
CCTTCTTGCGTTCACATCCGGTACACGTCCGGCACACATCCGGGTGACAGCACACAAAATCTATGCTCGTCAGAGTAGACATTGGCCTTTCGCATGATTAGGGTTTCTCTCGTAGTTGTAGACCAAGAGGAGGACGGAGGAGCAGACGCCATCAGGATCGCCCGGCCCGAGATCGATTCGGCCCGGGTGCCGCAAGACCCCGGATTGGAAGGTGGTCCTCGGTCACGCATCAGCGATCCCCGCATTCCCGCCTGTTCTCGGGCCGGACAGCGGAAACAAGAGGTCGGCGCAGCAACGAAGCCGACCGATGGTGTTGAATTTCCTTCGGGGCCTTGGTGCCGTACGGCATCAGGGCCCCTCGACGCGTGCCATAACGAGGTGACATGACTGCAGATACCCCGCTCAGTGGTCGTCTGGACGACGACGACTACCCCGCCTACACCATGGGGCGGGCCGCCGAGATGCTCGGCACCACACCCGGCTTCCTCCGGGCACTCGGTGAGGCCCGGCTGATCACACCGCTCCGCTCAGAGGGCGGGCACCGGCGGTACTCCCGCTACCAACTGCGGATCGCCGCGCGCGCCCGCGAACTGGTGGACCAGGGCACCCCGGTCGAGGCGGCCTGCCGCATCGTCATCCTCGAGGACCAGCTCGAGGAGGCCCAGCGCATAAACATCGAGTACCGCCGCGCCACCGACGAGTCGAGCGGCACCCCGCACTGAGACCGCCCACGCGCTGAGCCCGCCCCCGGGCAGGGCCACTCCCCCCGGCAGGCTCGGTTCAGGCCACCGGAGGCCACACCCCCGGAGCGAGGACTCCCAGCGCATACGCCCGCGCCACCAGTTCCGTCCGGTTCGCCGCGCCCCAGCGCTCCGTCAGGCGGCGCAGGTGGTAGGTGACGCCGTCCGGGGTGAGACCCGTCTCGCGGGCCGCCCGGGCCGTCGTGGCGCCGCCGGCGAGGAGAGCCAGGATGCGGGCCTCGGCCGGGGTGGCGGCTTCGGCCGGGGCCGGATCGGGGGCGCGGTCCTCACCCAGGACGCGGAGCAGCACAAGAAGGGCGGGAACCGCGTCGACCGTGTCGCTCACCGGCTCCGCCGTCAGCTCACCGTGGCGCCGCACCCCGTCGGCCGCCGCCCAGTGCACCGTGACCGGATAGCGCGAGCGGTGCCGCAGCCGCATCGCCTCGACGATCCGCAGGACCTGTGTCTCCTCCTCGGGGCGGAACAGTTCCAGTATGTTGCGGTCCCGCAGGGTGCCGGAGGTCTCACCCCACTCCGCCGCCATCGCCGGGTTGGCGAGGATGATCGATCCGTTCGCGTCGCACACCGCGACCGGCATCGGGATGCGGTTGAAGAGGAGCATGGCGCGGTTGCGCCACAGCACGGAGTCCTCGGAATGCACGGGGTCCACGAGGCCCACAGGGCGACTCCTTTCAGCGAGGGGCAGTCAAGAGCAGGGCGTCATTCCCCACTACACAATCATGTAGTGGCGCGGCGCGGGCCCGCGGGGAGCGGCGATCAAGCTGGGTGTGCAGTGACTTCCGTACGGCGAAAGGCAGTTGTCACGCCATGCCCACCACCACCGCACCGCTCCCCCAGGACGCCGGTTCCGACGTCGACGGCGTACCGCTGATCGACATTTCCGCCACCGGGCCAGGGCCCGCCCCGCTGCAGCAGATCATGGAGCTGGTCCGCCGGCACGGGCCCGTGGTGCGGCGGCGGCTGCACGGCCGCGACGCGCTGTTCGTGAGCGATCTCGATCTCGTCACGGAGCTCGCCGACGAGACCCGCTTCGCCAAGCATGTCGGCCCGGCCCTGGAGAACGTGCGCGAGTTCACCGCCGACGGCCTTTTCACCGCGTACAACGACGAGCCCAACTGGGCCCGGGCGCACGACATCCTGATGCCCGCTTTCGCGCTGGGTTCGATGCGTACGTACCACCCGACGATGCTGCGCGTCGCCCGCCGGCTCATCGAGTCGTGGGACCGCGGTGCGCGCGACGGGCACCCCGTGGACGTACCGGGTGACATGACCCGAATGACGCTGGACACGATCGGGCTCGCCGGGTTCGGCTACGACTTCGGTTCGTTCGAGCGGGCCGAGCCGCACCCCTTCATCGACTCCATGGTGCGCTGCCTGGAGTGGAGCATGACGCGCCTCAGCCGTACGCCGGGCAGTGACCACGCGGCGGCGGACGCGGCCTTCCGGGCGGACGCCGACTATCTGGCGCAGGTGGTCGACGAGGTCATCTCGGCGCGGTCCGCCGGTGCCCCCGGCGCCGAACCCGCCGATGACCTGCTCGGCCTCATGCTCAGCGCAGCGCACCCGGCCGACGGCACGAAGCTGGACACCGCCAACATCCGCAACCAGGTCATCACCTTCCTGATCGCGGGGCACGAGACGACGTCCGGCGCGATGTCGTTCGCGATGTACTACCTCGCCAAGCATCCCGCCGTCCTTGACCTCGTGCGGCGCGAGGTCGATGCCGTGTGGGGCGACACGGCCGACCTCGAGCCGACGTTCGACGACATCGGGCGGCTCACGTACACCCGTCAGGTACTCAACGAGGCGCTGCGTCTGTGGCCGACGGCCGCCGCGTTCGGACGGCACGCCCGTGAGGACACGCTCCTCGGCGGCCGCATCCCGCTCCGTGCCGGGCAGGGCGTCACCGTCTTGGCGCCGATGCTGCACCGGCAGCCCGTGTGGGGCGACAACCCGGAGCTGTTCGACCCGGCGCGCTTCACCGCGGAGGCGGAGGCCGCGCGCTCCCCGCACGCGTTCAAGCCGTTCGGTACCGGTGAACGGGCCTGCATCGGGCGGCAGTTCGCGCTCCACGAGGCGACCATGCTCCTCGGGATGCTGGTGCACCGCTACCGCCTTCACGACCACGCCGACTACCGGCTCACCGTCAAGGAGACCCTCACCCTCAAGCCCGACGGCTTCACGCTCACGCTGACACCGCGCACCGCCGCCGACCGCGTGCACGGCACACTGCCCGGCGTGGCATCCGCCCCGACAGCGGCGGAGCCCGACGCCACCGTCCTGCCCGCACGTGTCGTGCCCGGCACCCGCGCGCTCTTCCTGCACGGCAGCAACTACGGAACCTGCCGGGACTTCGCCGCCCAACTCGCCGACGAGGCAGCATCGGTGGGATGCGAGACCGAGGTCTCGCCCCTTGACGAGTACGCCGGGGCGCTGCCCGCCGACCGCCCGGTCGTCATCACCGCCGCCTCGTACAACGGCCGACCCACCGACGACGCCACGGTGTTCGCCTCCTGGCTCGACGACGCCCCGGCTGCCAGCGCCGAGAACGTCACGTACGCGGTCCTCGGCGTGGGCGACCGCAACTGGGCCGCCACGTATCAGCACGTCCCGACGCGCTTCGACGAACGGCTCGCGGATCTTGGCGGCACCCGGATCCTGGAGCGCACGGCGGCCGACGCGTCGGGTGATCTCGGCGGCACCGTACGCGAGTTCACGGCGCGGCTGCGTACGGCCCTTCTTGAGCGGTACGGCGATCCTGACGCGCTGGAAGTTCCGGAGACCGCCGAGCCCTCGGAGGCGTACGAGGTCCGCGAGGTGACCGGTGGCCCGCTGGACGCGCTCGCCGCGCGGCACGGGCTCGTTCCGATGACGGTGAGTGAGGCCTATGACCTCACCGCGCCCGGCCATCCCCGTACGAAGCGGTATGTACGGCTCGCTCTGCCCGACGGCATGACCTACCGCACCGGCGACCACCTCAGTGTGCTGCCGGTCAACGACCCGGGGCTCGTCGACCGGGCCGCCGTCGCGCTCGGCGTGGACCTGGACGCCGTCCTCGACATCCGCGCGAGCCGCCCTCGCCGCGACGGCCTCGCCGTCGACCGGCCTCTGACGGTTCGCCAACTGTTCTCGCAGCATGTCGAGTTGCAAGAGCGGCCCACCGAGGTTCAGCTGGCCGTGCTCGCCGCCGCCAACCCCTGCCCACCCGAGCGGTCCGCCCTCGCCGCCCTCGCCGACGACGCCTCGGCCCGCGCGGCCGACGGGCGCACGCTGCTCGAACTGGTCGAGGACCACCCGGCCCTGCGCGGGGCCCTTGAGTGGCCGCGGCTGCTCGACGTGCTCACGCCCCTGCGGCCCCGCCACTACTCGGTGTCCTCCTCGCCGGGGGTGAGCCCCGGCCACGCGGACCTGATGGTCTCCCTCCTTCAGGCCCCGGCCCGCTCGGGCAACGGGCGGCTGTACCGCGGCACGGGCTCCGGCCATCTCAACGGGGTGCGTACGGGCGACACCGTCCTGGCCCGCGTCCAGCCGTGCCGCGAGGCCTTCCGCATCGACCACGCGGACGCGGCGCCCGTCATCATGGTCGCCGCGGGCACGGGCCTCGCCCCGTTCCGCGGCACGATCGCGGACCGCGCGGAACTGACCGCCAAGGGTGCGCAACTTCCGCCCGCCCTCTGCTACTTCGGGTGCGATGACCCGGACGCGGACTTCCTGCACGCCGGGGAGCTGCGCGCGGCGGAAGGCGTCGGTGCGGTCTCGCTGCGCCCCGCCTTCAGCGCCTCACCCGTCGACGGGGTGGCCTTCGTCCAGCACCGCATCGCGGCGGAGGCCGACGAGGTGTGGGACCTGCTGACCGCCGGAGCCCGGGTGTACGTCTGCGGCGACGGCTCACGGATGGCACCGGGCGTACGTGACGCCCTGCGCACGCTCCATCAAGGCCGTACGCCGGGAGCCACGGCCGCGGACTCCGAGGAGTGGCTCGGCGAGCTGACCGCGCAGGGGCGTTACGTCGAGGATGTGTACGCGGCCGGGTGAGCGGGGCGAGGCAAGCGGCTCACGCCGGGTCCGGAGCACCGGGCCCGGCGTGCGGGTCGATGCCGAAGCCGGATCCGGAACCGAACAACTCCCCCAGGGCGCGCGTCGTTTCGTCGCTGTTCAGGTGGTGCAGGCCCCGGATGCCGAGCCGTGCGGCCCCGCGCAGATTGTGCTCCAGGTCGTCGATCATGACGCAGGCGGACGGTTCGACGCCGAGGCGGTCGCAGGCCGTCCGGTAGATGCGGCGGCCCGGCTTGCGTGAGCCGATCTCGCTGGAGATCACGACGACGTCCGCGAGCGCGTCCAGGTCGTATCCCTGGTAGCAGTCGTCGCCGAGCGCGTTCGACACGATCGCCACCGGGACACCGTGCGCGCGCAGCCTCCTCAGGGCCGCGAGCATCGTCTCGTCCGGCCGCATCCCCGCCCCGATCGCGGCGACGAGCCCCGCAGGTTCCACGTCCACGCCCTTCTCGCGCAGCCGCCCCGCGATGCCCTTCTCGAACTCGGCCTCGCCCATCCGCCCGCACTCGTGCTCCACGAGCAGCGCCGACGCCTCCGTGTCCTCCCGGAACAACCGCTCGATCAGCAGCGGATCGTCGCTCACCCGCGCGGAGTAGGAGCGGAACGAGTCGAGCACGCTGGTGGTCAGCACGCCGCCGAAGTCGGTGAGCACCGCGCTCGGGGGCGTGTCCGGCCGCTCCTCCGCCGCCACCTCAGGCGCTTCTTCCGCTTCTTGCACCTCTTGCACCTCTTCCGCTTCCTTCACTTCTGTCTCCTCAAGTCCCGGTCTTGTCGGCGTAGTTGAATCGTCGGTCGAGGATCTCCAGGACGCGCTCGCCCCAGCGCAGGTTCGACTCCTCCAACGAGCGGCCGGCCATCAGCGTCAGGTAGGGCCCGATGCGCTCGGCGTCGCGCAGGTACTCCGCCTCGTCGCGGCCACCGAGGAGGTGGAGGCGCAGCCGTTCGTACCGGGCGAGCTTGCCGCGCGACCACTCCATGCGCTCCTCGATCAGCGCGCGGGTGGCGGCCGGATCACCGCCGTCCATGGCCTGCACCTTGACCATGAGTTCGTCCCGGATGGCGATGGGCCGGGGCGGCTGCGCGGAGAAGGCATGCAGATCCCGCAGGCCGGCATCGGTGAGCGTGAACATCCGCTTGTTCGGCCTGCGTTCCTGCTGCACCACGCGTGCGCTGATCAAGCCGTCGCCCGCAAGGCGCTCCAGTTCGCGGTAGAGCTGCTGGGGAGTCGCGGACCAGAAGTTCGACACGGACACGTCGAAGATCTTGGCCAGGTCGTAGCCGGACGACTCGCCCTCCAGGAGCGCCGCGAGCACCGCGTACTTGAGAGACATCTGGACACCGTATACCGATGTGATTACTCTCCTTCACACCTACTCAACAAATTGACTATCAACGACGAATGATTGCGAGGCGCGTGGACATGCAGGCTTTCCGCAAGGCCGTCGAGGCCAACGATCACGCGGCGATCGAGGCTCTCCTGGCCGAGGACGTCGTCTTCTCGAGCCCGGTGGTGTTCCCGCCCTACCCGGGCAAGGCGACGACCTCCGCGATCCTGCGCGGCGTCACACGGGTCTTCGAGGATTTCCGGTACGTACGCGAGATCAACGACGCCGGAGGGCGCGATTCCGCGCTCGTCTTCGAGGCCCGGGTGGGCGACCGGCAGATCACCGGCTGCGACTTCCTCCACCTCGACGAGGACGGGTTGATCGACGAGTTCATGGTGATGGTCCGCCCCCTGTCGGCGGCCCAGGCGCTCGCCGCGGCCATGGGTGCCCAGTGGGACCAGATCATGCGGGAGGCGACGGACGCGTAGGCGGTATCCGTCGCTACCAGGTGCGGGCCGACTGGACGAGGTGGTCGCGCACGAGGGCGACATGCGGGTTGTCCGCGGATCCGGGGCGCTGCACCAAGAAGCCGGTGTTGATCGGGGCGTCCTGCGGGTCGTGGAGGAGCACCAGGGTGCCGGCGGCCAGCGCGTCACGGCAGAGGTAGCGGGGCAGCACGGAGAATCCGGCGCCCGCGGTGACGGCCGACAACACGCCGCGCAGGTCCGGCACCGTGACGGACGCCTCGCAGGTCAGCCGCTTGCCGAAGACGTGACGCCAGTAGCGACGGGCGATCGGCAGGTCCTCGGCGTAGGTGACGAGCGGGACGCCGAGCAGCACCCCCGGCCCTTCGGCGGCGATCCGCGCGCCGCCGCCGATGCGCTCGGCCCACGAGGGCGCCGCGACCAGGACGAACTCCTCGTCCGCAAGGGGCACGGAGGTCAGGGAGCGCCCACGGGGGCGGTTCGTGGCGATCACCAGGTCGTGGCGTCCCGCCCGCAGCTCGTCGAGGAGCCGGTCGGTCAGTCCGGTGGTCACGCGCAGCCGGACCCCCTTCTCGACCAGCGGAGCGAGCGCGGGCAGCGCGCAGTGGCAGAGCATCTCCGCCGGGCCCGCCAGATGGACGGGCTCCGCGGGGGCGCCGTCGAAGGGGCCGCCGTGTCCGGTGACCGCGGCGAGGGCGTCGAGAGGATCGACCACACGGGCGGCGAGCGCGTCCGCGTACGGCGCGGGGGCGACTCCGCGAGGCAGGCGCTCGAACAGCTCCCGGTCGACCTGCCGCTCCAGGGCCCGGATCTGCGTGGTGACGGTGGGCTGCGAGAGTCCGAGCAGGCGGGCCGCGGCGGTGAAGGAACCCGACCGGTACACGGCCAGGAACGTACGCAGCAGGTTCAGGTCCAGCGGGCCCGCGGCAGGGGCTATTCCTGTCGACCCATCGGAATGTCTATCTCCCATATGGGTCAGCCTATTGGATTTCGTTGGGCATCCCCACCTACGTTCGATGACAGCACCTCCTGACGTTCTGAGCACAGAACGTCAGAGGTTCCAGAGAGATCCAAGCGGAATCCCAGCAGACCACAGCAGTTCCCAGCAGATCAGCAGATCCCAGCCTCGGAGAGACATATGTCCAAGATTCTGTTCGTCGTGACCGGCGCCGACCACTGGACGCTGGCCGACGGCACCCAGCACCCCACCGGCTTCTGGGCCGAGGAGGCCGTCGCGCCGTACGAGGCGTTCAAGGCCGCCGGGCACGAGATCGTCGTCGCGACACCGGGCGGCGTCGTGCCGACCGTCGACCAGGCGAGCCTTGCGCCCGAGGTCAACGGAGGCCAGGAAGCCGCCGACAAGGTCGCCGTGACCCTCGCGGAGATCAGCGAGTTCCTCACGCCGCTCAAGCTGGAGGAGGTCGACCTCGCCGACTACGCCGCCGTCTTCTACCCCGGCGGCCACGGCCCCATGGAGGACCTCGCCGTCGACGCCGAGTCCGGCAGGCTCCTCACCGCGGCGCTGGAGTCCGGCAAGCCGCTCGGCGTCGTCTGCCACGGCCCGGCCGCACTGCTCGCCGCCACCAAGGAGGACGGCTCCAACGCGTTCGCCGGGTACGAGCTGACCGGCTTCACCAATGTCGAGGAGACGCAGGCCGGCTTCGCCGAGAAGGCCAAGTGGCTGCTCCAGGACCGGCTCGTCGCGGCGGGCGTCGACTTCCGGGAGGGTGCTCCCTGGGCCCCCAAGGTGGTCGTCGACCGTAACCTGATCACCGGTCAGAACCCGGCGTCCGCAGCACCGTTGGCGGACGAGCTCGTCAAGAAGCTGGCCTGACCCTCATGGGCACCGACCGGCTCGACGAGGTCCTCGACGCCACCTACGACTCCCTCACGCGGTATGGCGTACGGCGCACCACGATGGACGACATCGCCTCCACGATGGGCGTGTCCCGGTCAGCGGTCTATCAGTACGTACGCAACAAGGACGACGCCTTCCGCCAGCTCGCCGAGCGCCTGCACGCAGAGGCGCTCGCGCGGGCCCGGCAGGCGGCGGACGAGGACGCGTCGAGCGCCGAGCGCATCCGGGGCGTCCTCGACGCCAAGCTCGACCTGGTCCTGCGGCTGGCCGGGGACTCACCGCACTCCGCCGAACTCCTCGACGCGAAGGCGCGCCTCTTCGGCGACATCTGCCACGGCTTCACCGGCTCGCTGCGGAGCCTGCTCATCGAGCTGTTCACCGAAGCGGGGACCCCGGCCGCGGTGGAACCCGCCGAGGCTGCCGATGCCTGTATAGCCCTGGTCATCGGCCTGGAGTCCGTGTCCGGCGGCCGCCACCTCTTCGCCCCCGCCACGGACGCGCTCCTGACCGGCCTCCTCGGATCACCGGTCACCACGAAGACCGGCTGACCGATCCGACTTCCCCCTACTCCCCTACCTCCACCCCCCACGCACAGCTCACCTGAGACCTCCCGAGGAGACCCCTCATGCACCACCCCGAAGCGCCCGCGCCCGAATCGCTCGACCCCGAGGCGCTCGTCGCCAAGCTCCGTGCCACCTTCACCACCGGCCGCACCAGGCCCCTGGCCTGGCGCGAGCAGCAGCTCACCCAGCTGCGCTCGCTGTTCACGGAGCACCGCGAGGACATCGCGGACGCCCTGTACGCCGATCTGCGCAAGCCGCGGACCGAGGCGTACACCGCCGAAGTCGACTTCCCCGTACGGGAGATCGACCACACGCTGGCCCATCTGAACGAGTGGCTGAGCCCCCAGCCGCTCGCGTCCGGGGCGCTGGCAGGGCTGCCCGAGGGATCGACCGCCGGCACGCAGTACGAACCGCTCGGCACCGTCCTGATCATCGCGCCGTGGAACTACCCCGTGCAGCTGCTGCTCGTCCCCCTCGTGGGCGCGCTCGCCGCGGGCAACACCGTCGTCCTCAAGCCCAGCGAAATCACCCCGGCCACCTCGGAGTTGATCGCCCGGCTCATCCCCGAGTACCTGGACACGGACGCCGTCGCCGTCGTCGAGGGCGGCGTGCCGGAGACCACCGCGCTGCTCGCCCAGCGGTACGACCACATCTTCTACACCGGCAACGGCGCTGTCGGCCGCATCGTGATGCGCGCCGCCGCCGAGCACCTCACCCCCGTCACCCTCGAACTCGGCGGCAAATCACCGGTGTTCGTGGACCGGGAAGTCGACGTGGCCGCCGTGGCCACGCGCCTGGCCGAGGCGAAGTTCCGCAACGCCGGACAGACATGCGTCGCCCCCGACTACGTACTCACCGACCCGGACACCGCCCCCGCCCTTGCCCGGGAGCTGCGCACTGCCGTGGAGCGGGTGTTCGGTGCTGACCCCAGGTCGTCGGAGACGTACGGTCGCATCGTCAATGAGCGGCACTTCGACCGGGTGTCCGCCCTCCTCGGCTCCGGGACGACGGCGTTCGGCGGGCAGAGCGACCGCGACGACGTCTACATCGCGCCGACCGTGCTCACCGACGTGAAGCCCGACGAGCCGGTGATGCGGGAGGAGATCTTCGGTCCCGTACTG
This sequence comes from Streptomyces sp. NPDC056486, assembly GCF_042795295.1. NCBI lineage: Bacteria > Bacillati > Actinomycetota > Actinomycetes > Kitasatosporales > Streptomycetaceae > Streptomyces > Streptomyces sp. NPDC056486. The sequence goes on along the minus strand of NZ_JBHTSF010000179.1, from coordinate 6,337 downwards.
CCGATCGTGAACGTCGACGGACTCGACGAGGCCATCGCCTTCATCAACGACCGCGACAAGCCGCTCGCCCTCTACGGCTTCACCGAGAGCGAGACGACCCGGCAGCGCCTCGCCGCGGAGACGTCATCGGGCGGCCTCGGCTTCGGCCTTCCGATGGCTCATCTCCGCGTCCCCGAGCTGCCGTTCGGCGGAGTCGGCGAGAGCGGTGTCGGCAACTACCACGGCCCGCACTCCATCGCCACGTTCAGCCACCGCAAGGCCCGGCTCGACGTGCCCCTGGGCTGACGGTCAAGGGCGGGGCGAAGCGGAGGTGAACTCAGGAGCCTCCACAGTGGGTTCCGGCGCCGCGAAAGCGTCGGAGCCCGCCTCTCCCTCGCGCCGGGCGGGGAACCCGTGCCTGCGGGCGGCGATCACCACGACGAGGACCGGCACCAGGAGCGCGAGCACGCTTCGTCAGGCTCCCGCCCTCGGCACCACGAGCCCCGACTCGTACGCCGCCACCACTGCCTGGGTGCGGTCCCGCAGCCCGAGTTTGCCGAGCACCCGGCTCACGTGGGTCTTCACGGTCTCCTCGCTGACGTGCAGCCGTCCCGCGAGCTCGGGGTTGGACAGGCCCTCCGCCATCAGCCGGAGCACCTCGGTCTCGCGCGGTGTGAGTGCGTCAAGACGGGCCGCGGGTCCCGCGGGCGGTCCGGGCCTGAGGCGGGCGAACTCCGAGATGAGGCGGCGGGTCACGGTGGGGGCGAGCAGCCCCTCCCCCGCGGCCACCACGCGCACCGCGTCGAAGAGGCGCTCCGCCGTGACGTCCTTGAGCAGGAACCCGGCGGCGCCCGCACTCAGCGCGTCGTACACGTGCTCGTCCAGATCGAAGGTGGTGAGGATCAGCACGCGCGTGCCGGTCCCCGCGAGGCGCCCGGTCGCCTCGATGCCGTCCATCACCGGCATGCGTACGTCCATCAGGACCAGGTCGGGCAGCAGTTCCCGGCAGAGCTCGACCGCCTGCGCCCCGTCGGCGGCCGTGCCGACGACCGTGAAGTCGCTCTGGGTGGCGAGGAGTCCGGCGTATCCGGCGCGTACGACCTCGTGGTCGTCGGCGATGACGAGGCGCAGCGGAGCGATGCTCGGGGTGCTCGGGGTGCTCGGGGTGCTTGGGGTGCTTGGGGTGCTTGGGGTGCTCATGCGGCAGGCTCCCGAATGGTCATACGGCATGTTCCCTCACCGGTGCGGGGAACGTCGCCTCGATGAGGAAACCGCCGCGCCGCGCGGGGCCCGCACGCAGCTCGCCGCCGACCATGGCGGCACGCTCCCGCATGCCGACCAGGCCGTGTCCTTCGTCAAGGTCCTCTGAGGTGTGCGGACTTGGACCGTTGTCGCGCACGCGCAGGCGCAACGCGTCGTGGGTGTAGTGGAGTTCGACGTCCACCGCGGCGCCCGGCGCGTGTCGCCGGGCGTTGGTGAGGGCCTCCTGCACGATGCGGTACGCGGTGAGTTCGAGGCCGGGATCCAGTGGGCGTACCGGACCTTCGACGATGAGGCGCACGGCGGCGGCCGACGCGTCGCGCGCCTCGTCGACGAGTTCGCCGAGCTGTTCGAGCCCCGGCTGAGGGCGGCGGTCAGGCGTGGTGTCGCCCGCGTCCTCGCGCAGCACGCCGAGCAGCCTGCGCATCTCGGTGAGCGCCGTGCGGGCGGTGTCGCCGATGGCCAGGAAGCGTTCGGCGCCGACGGCGGGCAGGCCGGGGGTGGTGAGACGGGCGGTCTCGGCCTGCACCGCGATCATGGAGATGTGATGGGCGACGACGTCATGCAACTCCCTTGCGATTCTTGCTCGTTCACCGCGCGCGGCGTGCTCCAGGAGGGTGTCCGCGATGGCCTGCTCGGCCGCGCTGTTCACCAGGGCGGTGTCCCGCGCGCTTCGCGCGAGACCGGTACCGGCTGCGACGGCGGCGCCGACCGCGGTGAGGACGGTGAGGAAGCGGTCCCCCGCCCCGGCGCCCGTGGACGCGGTGGCCGCGTACGCGATGAAGGGCAGGGGAAGAAGGGCGGCCAGGTACTTCAGACCTCGGCGCCCTGCCTGATAGAGCGAGACGAGCAGCGCGCACAGCCCGGTGCCCGTCAGTACGTGGAACGGAGCGAGCGAGAGGATGCCCGCCGCGCCGGCCAGGACGGCCGCGGCGGCGAAGAAGCCGCGGGAGGGGCCCGGGGAGGCGTAGGGGTACGCCCGGTCGGCCCTGCCGGCCCGGTTCAGGAGCGGGGACGCCTCCCCGACGGCACGGCTCCGGCGCACGGCGCCCCACCGTGCGCTGCTCCACCGCGCACTGCTCCACCGCGCACTGCTCCACCCCATGCCGCTCCACCGCACACCGCTCCGTCGCACGGCCGGAGCCGGGGTCAGGGCCGGGGCCGACGCGAAGTCGCCGCCGGCGAGCACGGCGACCGGCAGCGTCGTTCCCAGCGCGAGTGACAGGGCCAGCGGCAGCGGAATATCGCCGTCCGTGCGCAGCAGCACCTCGCTCACGGCGCCCAGCGCCAGGAGCGCGGCGACCACGACCGGGGTCTCCGGGCGGTGCGCCAGGCGACCGCGCACCGCGCCTCGCGCACCGCCCGCTCTTGAAGATTTTGCCCTCACACGTGTCATTGTCACCGGCCCGGAGCCTGCCGGAGTCCCTCACGTGAGGGATACGAAGACGGCTCCACCGCGTGACGCCCCGCGGCCACGGCGTCTCTAACCTCGCATTCCATGGATGGCATCAAAGCAACAACCGATGGCGGCGAAGCAACCATCGAAGTGCGCGGACTGCGCAAGCGGTTCGGTTCGGTCACCGCGGTGGACGGCATGTCCTTCACCGTCGCGCCGGGGCAGGTCACGGGGTTCGTCGGCCCCAACGGCGCGGGCAAGTCGACCACCATGCGCATCGTCCTCGGCCTCGACTCGGCGGACGAGGGCAGCGCCCTCATCGGCGGCCGTCCCTACCGGGCGTTGCGTACACCCCTGCTCGAAGTGGGGTCACTGCTCGACGCGGCCGCCGTACATCCCAGCCGCCGAGGGCGCGACCACCTCCTGTGGATGGCGCACTCGCACCGGCTGCCGGTGCGTCGCGTCGACGAGGTCCTCGACCTCGTCGGACTCGGGCAGGCCGCACGGCGCAAGGCGGGCGGGTACTCGCTCGGCATGCGGCAGCGCCTCGGCATCGCGGCGGCGCTGCTCGGTGATCCGCCGGTGCTGCTCTTCGACGAACCCGTCAACGGGCTCGACCCCGAAGGCATCCGGTGGATCCGCGGCTTCCTGAAGTCCCTGGCGGCCGAGGGCCGCGCCGTGCTCGTCTCCAGCCACCTGATGAGTGAACTGGAGGACACCGCACACCACTTGGTGGTTGTCGGCCGTGGACGTGTCATCGCCGACACGAGCGTACGAGAGCTCCTCGCCGCGGCGTCCGGCGACCGTGTCGAGGTACGGACAGCCGAACGGACGGCGGCGATGACCGTCCTCTCGGGCGCCGGGGCGAGTGTCGCGGCCACCGGACGCGACACGCTCACCGTCTCCCGTCTCGAAGCGGAACAGGTCGTGGAACTGCTCGGTGGCGCCGGTGTCGCCTTCTCCGGGGTCGCCGCGCACCGGGCCACGCTCGAAGAGGCGTACATGGAACTGACTAGGAACGACGCGGAGTTCGCCGCAGGGCACCCGGTCGAGGAAGGCGCACGATGACTGCCACCGAGACGCCTCATCGCCGCCCGGGCACGGTCGTGGTCGGCCGCGACGGCTTCCCGCAGCTCCTGCGCGCCGAATGGACCAAGCTGCGCACGGTACGCCGCTGGGGACTCACCCTGCTGGCCGCGGTCCTGGTGACCGTACTCATCTCCCTCTTCTCCGCGTCCAGTTCGGGCGTCGAGATCGCGGGCGGCGGTTCGTCCGCGGCCGGCGGCTCCAACAGGCACGTCCGTGACGACTTCACCTTCGTGCACCGCACGCTCCCAGCCGACGGCAGCATCACGGCACGGGTGACGGGACCCACCGGCGCGGGCCCCGACCGTGCACCCGAGTGGGCCAAGGCCGGAGTACTCGTCAAGGAGAACACCGAGAGCGGCTCCGACTACGCGGCACTTATGGTCACCCCCGGGCACGGGGTGCGGTTCCAGAACGACTTCACCCACGATCTCGCGGGCGGCGCGGCGTCCCCGGACAAGCCGCACTGGCTGCGGCTGACCCGGGCCGGCGCCACGGTCACGTCGTACACGTCGGCCGACGGCAGGGGTTGGCGGAAGATCGACACCGCCGAACTCGGTAAATCGACCGGCGCGGTGCCGGTCGGCCTCTTCGTGGCGTCGCCCAACATCCAGTCCACGAAACGGGAGTTCGGCAATGTCTCGGTCAGCGACGGTCCGTCGCGCTCGACCGCGCGCTTCGACGAGGTGACGGTCAAGGGCGCGGCGAGCGGAGGCGACTGGCAGCGGACCGACGTCGGTCAGGCCAACGGCGAACAGGGCGAACTCAGCCGTTCCGGGGGCACGTTCACGCTGAGCGGCTCCGGTGACATCGCTCCGGGTGCCCCCATGCAGCCCGACCTGGTCGCGACCGCCCTGAACGGCTCCCAGCTCGGCCTCGTCCTGATCGCCGCGCTCGGCGTCCTGTTCATCACCGCCGAGTACCGGCGCGGCATGATCCGCACCACGTTCGTGGCCAGTCCGCGGCGCGGCCGGGTCCTGGTCGCCAAAGCTGTGGTGGTCGGCGCGGTCTCCTTCATCGCCGGGCTTGTCGCGTCCCTCGCATCATTCCTGGTCAGCATGCCCGTACTGCGGGACAACGGTCACAAGCCGCCGCAGTTCCCCGAGATCGCCCTGACCGACGGGCCCGCCCTGCGCGCGGTGCTCGGCACCGCGGCCCTGCTCGCCCTGATCGCCGTACTCGCCATGGCGCTCGGCGCGCTGCTGCGCAACACCGCCGCCGCGATCACCACCGTCATCGTGGTGATCGTTCTTCCCCTGATCCTGGTCAGCGTGCTGCCGCTCGGCCTCTCGCAGTGGCTGCAACGGCTCACGCCCGTCGCGGGGTTCGCGATCCAGGAGACGACGCCACGCTACGACCAGGTGGCGAGCCTGTGCCTCCCCGAGGACGGCTGCTATCCGCAGGGCGCGTGGACCGGCCTGGCGACGCTGGCCGCGTACGCCGTCGTGGTGCTCGGCATCGCGGTGTGGCGCATCCGGAAGAGGGACGCGTGAAGGGCGGCCTCGATGTGCGCGGCGTTCGCGTACGGGACGGCCGCGCGCTCGGCACGGTACATGCCGAGTGGACCAAACTCCGTACGCTGCACAGCACTTGGTGGCTCCTGTTCGCCGTGGTGGCCCTGACCGTCCTCGCGGGCGCGGCCACCGCCGCATCACTGACCGCCGGGGACTGCCCGGTCCCTGCCGACTGCCATGAGGACACCGTGAAGCTCAGCCTCACGGGGGTCTGGCTCGGCCAGGGCGCGGTGGTCGTCCTTGCGGTGCTCACGATGAGCGGCGAGTACGGCACGGGCACCATCCGTACGACACTGACGACGGAGCCGGGCCGCATACGGCTGCTCGCCGCCAAGGCCCTGGTGCTGTGCACGCTGACGGCGGCGGCCAGTGCGGTCGGGGTGCTCGGCTCGCTCATCGCGGGGCGCATGCTCCTCTCCGCCGACGGCTTCGCGATGCCGGGTCTCATGGAAGGGGCGACCCTGCGCGCGGCCTTCGGCACGGTCCTCTACCTCACGCTGGCCGCCCTGATCGGCCTGGGCGCCGCCGCCGCGCTGCGCGACACGGCGACCGCCGTCACCTCGGTCCTCGGCCTCTTCTACGCCTTTCCGCTGCTCGCCGGGCTGCTCGCCGACCCCGACTGGCAGGAGTACGCCCAGCGGGCGGCCCCCGCGACGGCCGGGCTCGCGATCCAGGCGACCATCGATCTGGATCAGCTGCCGATCGGGCCGTGGGCGGGGATCGGGGTGCTTGCCGCGTACGCGGGCGCGGCGCTCATCGCGGGGGGATCGGTGCTGCGGATGCGGGACGCCTGAGAGGGCGGGGTGCCAGGGGAGGAGGCCCCGGCCCCTCGTACCCCATGGACAGCGCCCGAACTGCTGTGATCTCATCCGTCCGGGCGGATCGATCGACCTCAGGCGTGGATCGGTGGGCCTTCCACGCTGATCAGCAGTCGATCCCTGCGTGCAGCTTGTGACCGGCCGCCGTCCTGGCCCGCGCGCCTGTGGGCCGGTCATTGCACGCCTCCGCTCAGGCCCGAAAGACCCGCACACATGAAGAAGACCAAGTCCGCGCTCTGGGAATTCCTCCAGGGCCTCGGCAAGACGTTCATGCTCCCGGTGGC
>NZ_JBHTSF010000178.1:0-17190 GCF_042795295.1 Streptomyces sp. NPDC056486 | reverse complement strand
GACCGTCCCGGCAGCGTTGTCGCGGGGACGGTCGGCACGGCTTCAGCCGGAGGAGGCAGCGGCGGATTGGTAGCGCTCCGCGTAGTCACCCGCCCTGGCTCGGGCATCGGGCGCATGGAAGACGAGAGTGTGTGAGGTGAAGTAGTCGGGCCGGCTGGCGGTCGTCAGGACCAGCCCGTCGTCCCGCAGGCGATGTTCAGTGAAGCCAGGGAAGGAACCGTCGGTGATCGGGATGCTCGCCCATGGGTTGTGCAAGATATGGAAGCCCTCACTGAAAGTCTCACGCTCCTCGGGGCCGTAGTCCCCCACAACGTAGGCGTGCTCGAGGGGACGGTCCGCGTTGGGGTCCGGGTCGGGCAAGCCGCCGTAACGCAGCAAGGCGACATCCTTCGGGCCGTAGCCCAGCTCGGTGCCCATGCGGTGGAACTTAGCGACCGTGGCGCTGTTGGAGAAAATGACGGCCGACAGGTGTGCGGCTTCGGGCTGAGCGAACAAGCCGCTGGGGATGCTGGTGTCGCCGCGCCAGTGTTCCGTGATCTTCTCGCTGGTCAGAATGAGGGCGCCCTGGTCGTCGCGCTTGGCCACGTCGCGGCGCCCGTACAGGTAGTTGGACAGCGGGGCGACAGTGTGGAAGAGCGCGCTGAGGTGGTGAAAAGACTCGAGAGCGATCACGAACGGGCGACCCTGTACATGGGGAGCTTGCCAGTAGGCGTGCCCTTGGGAAGACCGCTTCTCAAGCTTGCGGCGCAGCGCTTTGGCGGCCTGGAACACGAACTCGGCTTCGGCATCGTCCAGGTCGGCGGGAATCAAGGGGTGCTTCCCCTGTGGCAGCTGCTCGAGATCAGCCTCAGGCGACGCACCTTGGGCGGGGTTACTGGTGGTGGCCTCAATGGCAGCCGGATTGGCTCCCCCGACGAGGAAGTCCGGTGCGCCTCCGGTGTGTTCGAGGGTATGTCCCTGTTCATGAAGCGCCGCGAACAGGGCCAGCTCCAGGACGCGAGGGGAGAAGCCACCGGTTTGGAACTCGCGGATGAAGCTTCGGTCGGCGCCGCGGAACGTGGTGAAGGTTTCATCCATCAGCCGCCGGGTGGCCTGGTGGATGTGGTGGTCGCGGAGGACTCGGAAGCGCGAGTCGGTAACCTCGTCGGATACCTTGCGCACGCGCTCGAACAAGCTGTTGGGCATAGCGGCATATCTACACCAGAGCACCGGCCCGATCTCATGTTTCTGCCGATCGCCTCAAGTCCGCATCGCGCAAGACCTCGCCACTGGCGGTTTTGGCGCTGCCGGGCTGACCACAGGACCAAGGAACAACGATCCGGCTAGCTCGCCCTGCACTGGGTCAAGGACAGCGACGGCCTCACGGAGTCCCCGCCGATCCGCTGGGTACAGCCACCTCACCTACCGGGTTATGCCGACAACCTCCCCACTTGCCCCCCTTGCGGTCGTCGCAATTCGACTGTCGTCCCGTCTCAGCTTCTGACGCTTTGCAGCCCAGAGAGATAATGGTCATGAGAGCTCCTCCCCCAGAGTGCTTGATCGCCTTCTCAATATCTGGTGCCTACGAGTTCAGAAGGCCGCAGCCAGTCAACGTCTGCCTACCGTCGGCACAGGCCGGTGACCCGGACCTCCGCCCGGACGACGTCGGTCACCGGCTGGCGGTTTTCTGAACCCTTTGGGGGCCGTTGCTCCGAACTCAGCTACTCCGGCGGATCTGACACGCCGCGCGGGTTGTGAACCCACTGGTTACGCCTCTGGATGAGGAAGTCCTCGAGCCCCGTGCCGCCGACGACTGCACCGCGCAGGAAACTACGACGTTCCACTTGATCACTCCAGGGGTTCGTGACCGTCCCTGCCGCACCATTTGGGCGGCGGGGTCGCGAGAGGCGATTGCGGAACCTAAGAGCCCCGGATTGACGGTGCATCAACAACCGATGAAGTGGAAACGTCTGCTGTCGGCCTATTGCGCCGCCCCCTTTGCCCGAACCTGCCGCCTCGCCGGTGGGCGACGACCGGCCTGGTCGACCTTGACGACGGCACGGCTGCTCTCGGTGCCCCGCGCGTACCTCGACGCGGCCGCACGCACCTTCGCGGGCGACGGCGGGATCGCCGTCGGCAGGGACGACGAACCCCGTCTTGAACTCGACCGGCCCTGCTGGTTGCGCGCCCGGGAGTCGATCACGGACGCCGTCCCGGCCGCCGCCACACCCGAGCGCCACGTGCCGGTTGAGGACGCGAGAGCGGTTTCCTCGTTCACCGTGCTCCGTTCCGTGCGGGCGGCGGTGCGCGGCGAGTTCAGGCCAGCCGTACACCAGAATTGGTCCAGACCTTGACAGGTTCAGACCATTTCGCTTGAGTCTCCGACACCCCCATGGCGGCGTGGAACCCGCCTCCAGCCCGCCTGATAGGAGATGTCGCGTGATCAAACGTCTCATCAGTTTCGCAGCAGCGTTAGGTGCGCTCTGCGCCATGATCGTCCTTGGCCCGGCCGCCACCACGGCGTCCGCCGCCGCGTGCGCAACCCCCTGGAACTCCTCCTCCGTCTACACGGGCGGCAACAGCGCCTCGTACAACGGGCACAACTGGACCGCCAAGTGGTGGACCCAGAACGAGACGCCGGGCCGCACCGACGTCTGGGCGGACGCGGGCACCTGCGGCGGTGGCACCGATCCGGGCAACCCCAACCCGTCAGGATTCGTGGTCAGCGAGGCGCAGTTCAACCAGATGTTCCCGAGCCGGAACTCGTTCTACACATACAAGGGCCTGACCGACGCACTCAAGGCGTACCCGGCCTTCGCCAACACCGGCAGCGACACCATCAAGCGCCAGGAGGCAGCCGCGTTCCTCGCCAACGTCCACCACGAGACCGGCGGTCTGGTCCACATCGTCGAGCAGAACCAGGCCAACTACCCGCACTACTGCGACGCCAACCAGCCCTACGGCTGCCCCGCGGGACAGGCCGCGTACTACGGCCGCGGTCCGATCCAGCTCAGCTGGAACTTCAACTACAAGGCGGCGGGCGACGCGCTCGGCATCGATCTCCTGCGCAACCCCTACCTGGTGGAGCGCGACCCGGCGGTCGCCTGGAAGACCGGTCTTTGGTACTGGAACACGCAGTCGGGTCCGGGCACCATGACACCGCACAACGCCATGGTCAACAGCCGCGGTTTCGGTGAGACCATCCGCGCCATCAACGGCAGCCTGGAGTGCAACGGCGGCAACCCCGGCCAGGTCCAGAGCCGGGTCGACCGCTACAAGCAGTTCGCCCAGGTCCTCGGCACCACGCCGGGCTCCAACCTGAGCTGCTGACCCTTCCTTCTCCGCGCACGACGGCCGGGCGGACCTGATCCCGTATCAGATCCGCTCGGCTCCGCGCGTCGCGCCCTGCTCCGGTGGCAGCAGCCGGAACGGAACACCGGATGCCGGGCCCACTCGGCCGCGAACTCGGTGACACCCATTCCCCAGCACGCGCCAGGCGCCGCTCCCTCTCGCCGGGGCAGGCACGCAAGCACCGGTCCAGACGGTGGATGCGGTGTCGCAAGAAGTCCCGTACCCGGGCGCGGCCCTCCACCAGCCCGCTTGCGGCATCAGCCGATGCGGACAGGTCGGGCCCTTGCGGCCTGAGGATCCCCCGTCGGTTCCGCCAGCAAATCCGTGTCGTTTCGTGAGGTACCCGAGTGCGAACTTGCGTTCCCGAAGGAGGTACATTGCGTAGCGACCACCGCGGGAGCTCGGGAGTAGCCGGGCTGAGAGGGCGGACGGGACTTGCTCCCCTTTCGCCGACCGCATGAACCTGGACCGGGTAATGCCGGCGTAGGAAGAGTGTTGACGATGGATACTGCCTCCGTACCTGCCCGGCACGGCACTGCCGTTTCCCGTGATGCCGTGGCGGATGTGATCGCGTCTCTGCGGACCTCCGCACCCCTTGTGCACTGCCTGACCAACGTCGTGGTGTCGCCGTTCACCGCGAACGTGCTGCTCGCGGCGGGGGCTGCCCCCGCGATGGTGCACAGCGCGGAGGAGGCCGGAACGCTGGCCCGGGTGGCCGGGGGTGTCCTGGTCAACCTGGGAACGGTGACGTCCGTGACTGCGGCGGCGATGCGTGTCGCGGTGACAGAAGCGGCCGGGGCCGGGCGGCCGTGGGTGCTCGACCCGGTGGCGGTCGGCCCGCTGCCCTGGCGTACCGAGCTCGCCCACGAACTGCTGGAGAGCGCACCCCCGGCGGTCGTTCGCGGCAATGCTTCCGAAATCCTGGCACTCGACGGGGGCAGGGGTGGGCGCGGCGTGGACAGCACGGACGCCCCGGAGGCGGCGCTGGCCGCGGCGGGCGCGCTGGCCCGGCGCTACGGCTGCGCGGTCGCGGTGAGCGGTCCGGTGGACGTTCTCACGGACGGGACGCGAGTGGTGCGCCTGGCCAACGGGCACCCGCTGCTGACTCTGGTGACGGGAACGGGCTGCTCACTGGGCGCTCTGGTGGCCGCCTGCACAGCCGTCACCGGCGACGCGCTCCTTGCCGCCACTGCCGCGACCGGTCTGCTCACCGTGGCCGCGGAGGACGCCGCCACCCGCTCTGCGGGGCCCGGCACGTTCGCGGTCGCCCTGATCGACGCGTTGTACGAGCTCAGCCCTGAGCGGCTCGCTGAGGCTCTCAACCTGCACTGAGCATGCGCGTACCGCGGGGTCCTGCGTGAGCAGTGGCCTGGACGCCACCCGCTGCACAGTGCCCGCCCGCCCTGGGGCGCGCCCTCAACACCGAGTCTGGCTGCCCTGTCCCCCTCCCGCCCCGGTGAACAACTCAAGGTCCCTGCACGTCAGGGCCTGCCTTCCCCCGTACCTCCCGATGCGTTTCCCGCGCCCTTCCCCGGCTGGGAGCCAAGGACTCACCCATGCGACCTCCTCTGGACCTGTCCCTGTATCTCGTGACCGACACCAGGCTCTGCGGCCGCCGCGGTGTCGGCCCTACCGTTGCGGCGGCCGTCAAGGGCGGCGTAACCGCCGTCCAGTTGCGCGATCCGGACGCGGACGCCCGCACGCTGTTCTCACTCGGCCGGGCGATCCAGGCCGAACTCGCGGGCACTGGCGTCCCCTTGATCGTCAACGATCGCCTGGACGTGGCGGTCTGGTTGGACGCGGACGGCGTCCACCTCGGGCAGCGGGACGTCTGCCCCGAGAGCGCCCGGCGCCAGCTCGGTCCCCATGCGTACATCGGCCTGTCCGTCAGCCGTCCCGAGCAGCTGGCGCACGTGCCGGACACTGTCGACCACCTCGGTGTCGGTCCGGTGTTCCCGCAGTCCACCAAGCCAGACGCGGACGCCCCGCTCGGTCTGGGCGGCCTGGCCCGGATCGTCCGGGAGAGCCCGCTGCCCTGCGTGGCCATCGGCGGGATCGGCGTGTCCGAGGCCGCTGCGGTCATGGGAAGTGGCGCGGCCGGGATCGCCGTCGTCAGCGCGGTCTGCGGGCAGCCCGACCCCGAGGCCGCAGCCCATTTTCTCGTTCGCACCCTGCGACAGGAGATCCCCGCGTGACCAGCCCGCCCATCGCCCTGACCATCGCTGCCAGCGACCCCTCCGGCGGCGCCGGGATACAAGCCGACTTGAAGGCGTTCTCCGCCAACGGCGCCTACGGAACAGCAGTTCTGACCGCCCTGACCGCACAGAACACTCTGGGCGTCACCGGCATCCATGCCGTCCCCCCGGCGTTCGTCACCGAGCAGCTCGACACGCTGTTCGCCGACGTCCCGGTGGACGCCGTCAAGATCGGCATGCTGGCCGACGCCGCCATCGCCGCAGCCGTCGCAGAAGCCCTGGAGCGGCACCGCCCCCGGTGCGTCGTCCTCGACCCCGTCATGGTTTCGACCAGCGGCCACCGCCTCCTCGAGGCCGATGCGGTGACGGTACTGCGCGAGCGTCTCCTGCCTCTGGCCGACCTCATCACCCCCAACCTCCCCGAGGCCGGCGACCTCCTGGGCATCGCCGCCGCAAAGAACCGCGCAGAAGCCGTCGAGCAGGCCCACGCACTCCTCGAAACCGGCGCCAGGCGCGTCCTCCTCAAGGGCGGCCACCACACACATGACGCACAATCCGTGGACATCCTCGTCGACGCCACGCGCGCCACCGGCGCCTGTGCCGCGGGTGTCACCGAGCTGTCCGCACCTCGCGTCAACACGCGCAACACCCACGGCACCGGCTGCACCCTCTCCGCCGCGATAGCCGCCCTGCGCCCGCAGCACGACGACTGGCACACCACCGTCAGTGCCGCGAAGGCGTACCTGACCGGGGCCCTGCGCGCGGCCGACACCCTGCATATCGGCCGCGGCCACGGACCCGTCCACCACTTCCACCAGTACTGGAGCTGAGCCCCATGACCACAACGTTCTGCGACGAACTGTGGACGGCCACGGCCGAGATACGTGCGGCCATCGACAAGCTGCCGTTCGTCATTGCCCTCGGCGACGGCACCCTGGACCGGCAGAAGTTTGTCTACTACCTGGCCCAGGACGCCCACTACCTGCACGGCTACGCCCGCGCGCTGGCCAGCGCCGCCGCGAAGGCGGACCGGCCGCAGGACATCGCGTTCTTCGCGAAGTCCGCCCACGACGCCGTGGTCGTCGAGAGCTCCCTGCACGAGAGCAACGTCGTCGACATCGACGCCTGGACGCCCTCCCCCACCTGCACCGGATACACCTCCTACCTGCTCTCCGTGGCCCACACCCAGGGCTACCCGGAGCTGGCCGCCGCGGTCCTGCCCTGCTTCTGGATCTACGCCGAGGTGGGCCGGGCGCTCCTCGAGCGAGCCGGCGACCTCGCCACCCACCCCTACGGCGACTGGATCGGCACGTATGCCGACGAGGAGTTCGAAGCCGCCACCGAACGCGCCCGACAGATCGTCAACCGGCTTGCGGACCAGGCCGACCCGGCCACCCGCGCACGGATGCGTACGGTCTACACCACCGCGTCCACCTGGGAGTGGATGTTCTGGGACGCCGCCTGGCACATGGAGTCCTGGCCCGTCGGCGCCGCCCCTGCCCAGGTTTCGGAGCCCGCGAAGTGACGACCACCACCGAACCCACCACCCCGGAACCGGCCCCGGCGAACGAGGCGCCGCTCACCCTCGACCAGCCCACACCCAAGGTTCTCAGCGGCCTGGACCAAGGCGCCTTCTGGGCCAACCTGGGCGTCAGCCTGCTCGGCTTCAGCGGCATGCTGGTCGTCCTCGACCCCCTTGGCACCGGCAGTCCGACCCTGTCGTTCGCAGCGGCCGTCACCGCGTCCGTCGTCGGCACCCTGATCGGCACCGTCGCCCTCGGCCTCGCCGCCATCACCGGGGCCCGAACCGGCGCGCCCTCGATGGTCCTGCTGCGCGGCCTGTTCGGCGCGAAGGCGTCCTACCTGCCCACCGTCCTCAACGTGCTGCAGATGGTCGGCTGGGCCGTCTTCGAGCTGGTGGTCATCTCCACCGGCCTGAAGATCCTGGCCCGCCAGGCCTTCGGCGAGCCGGGACCCGGCTGGCTGTACGTCCTCGTCGCGGGCGCGGTGACGACAGCGCTCACGCTGCGCCCGCTCGGCGCCCTGCGCATCATCCGCCGCTACGTCACCATCGCCGTCGTCCTGGCCATCTGCTACCTGGGCTGGGACCTGGCCGGCCGCGGCATTCCGATGGAGGGCGGCTCATGGAAGGACTTCTGGTTCGCCGCCGACAGCGTGATCGCCGTGTCGATCTCCTGGCTGCCGTTGGTCGCCGACTACTCGCGGCACTCCCGCAGCGAGAAGGAAGCATTCGGCGGCCTGGTCATCGGCCAGACCCTCGCGGGCGTCGCGGGCTCGGTCCTCGGCGTGGCCGCCCTCGCCATGATCGCGTTCGACACCACCGACCCGTACAGGGTCTTCGACCCTTTCACCGCCACCAGCGTCGGCGTGATCTGCTTCGGTGTCCTGGTCCTGCGCGAGGTCGACCAGTCCTTCGCCAACGTCTACTCCACCGCCGTCTCCGCCCAGAACCTGCTGCCCCGGGCCGACCGCCGCATCCTGTGCCTGATCAGCGGCACCCTGGCCACCGCCCTGGCACTTCTGGTGAACATGGACAGCTACGCCAGCTTCCTCTACCTGATCGGCGCGGTCTTCATCCCGATGTTCGCCGTCCTCGTCGTGGACTTCTTCGTACTCGGCGGCCACCGCACCTGGGACGTCTCAGAACAGGCCCCCACCCGCCGGATCATGCTGCTGCCCTGGGCACTCGGCTTCGCGACCTACCAACTGATCGCACCGACGAACATCGCCGGCTGGTCCGACTTCTGGGCCTGGCTGCAGGACGCCGTGGGCTTCACCGTCCAACCGTGGATGAGCGCCTCCCTGCTCTCCTTCGCGGTAGCTGCCCTCACCACCCTCGCCGTGGGCCACAGGCGCCGACACGTTTCAGCTTCGCCCGGGCGGCACCCCGGGCAGTGACACGTAGCGCCACGGGTACCACCCGGCCGGCGACACCCCGGGGCACACCACCGCATGCACGGCCGCCCCACCCGATGCCATCCGGCAACCGGGGCAGGCTCAGTGGGGTGAAGAGTCAGAAGTGTCAGACAGACACCGTCCACCACCGCGATGATGTCCCCTCAGGCAGCGGTACAGGGCGTCGAACACGCGATCCGAGAGCACAAGGTGGACATGGAACTATCAGGGCTCTCCTCTCAAGCTGTCTCACTCATTGCGGATTTCGTGGGCGGAGTTGCCCAGAACGCAGCAACGCAGGCCGTATCTGACCTCATCGCGTCACGGCTTGCCGGAAGCCCCTCCGGCGCCCAGGCCTATCTGCGGCTCCAGCAGGATCCACAG
The DNA here is from genome assembly GCF_042795295.1 of Streptomyces sp. NPDC056486. Classification (NCBI taxonomy): domain Bacteria; kingdom Bacillati; phylum Actinomycetota; class Actinomycetes; order Kitasatosporales; family Streptomycetaceae; genus Streptomyces; species Streptomyces sp. NPDC056486. Next base: position 8,365 of record NZ_JBHTSF010000178.1, on the reverse strand, counting down.
AACGACCAGCGGCAACAGGAAGCTTCCGACGCCCTGACATCAGAGGCAACAGCCGACGCACAGTTCGCCGAGGAGCTGCGTGAGGCCGTAGCAGCCGCCACGGCCGGTCCAGCAACAACAGCACGCAGGGCCCGGCATCACGGCCGGCGGCATCAACGTCGGAGGGAGCGTTGGGGACGGAAACCAGCTTGCTGGCCGGGACATCAACATCTCGCGTCGTAACGTCAGACTGGGAATCGGCGGACTGGCCCTGCTGGCCCTCATCGGCGGAGGGCTGGCGCTCTACCAGCAGCTCCATGATGACTCTGCCGATCAGAAGCCCCAGCAGGGCTCCCCCGCCACCGGGGCAGCAACGCCACGAGGCGACAGCCAGAGCAACGAGCAGGCAAGGACTCTGCCCAAAACTGCCTCGCTCGACGGCATCGCAGCTGTCCTGAAGCCGACTGTCGGCCCATGCCTGAAGCTCACCAAGGACGATCCGGAGATCGACGAAGTCGACAAGGCGCGCGGCGTGAACCGCAAGGGCTGGTGCCGCTACAAGGACGCGAACCTTGAGTTCCGTCTGATCGACAAGAGCGTTCTCGAGAAGTTCCTGAAGAAGAGCGATGCGACCAGCAGCCCGGTCGGCGAGCTGCTCGGCAACGGATTCTCGGTGCGAGTGAGCGCAGCCGCCGACGGGAGCGAAGCAACAGTGACCCAACAGATCAAGGCAGCCGGGTTGATGTTTCTGGACTGCCAGAAGGACTTCGCCCCCCATGACGGCGTCAAGGTGATCGAGGCCGCGACGCCTGGCTGCCGCTACACCGACACCAACCTCTGAGGATCTCCTGGGTGACACGGTGACAGGGACGGGCCACTGACCATCGAGGGCCTCCTGGTCGCAGGTGCGAAAATTAACGCTGCGAATCATCACAGCAATACGCCGCTGCCAAGGGCAGTTTTCTGCTCTCAGGACGAGGGCGCGACGATCCGGCTGCTGCTGAAAGCCGGTGCCAACCCCGACCGGGAGAACGGGCATGCTGTGAGCCCGCGGGCGCTGGCGGCACGGATCGCCAACTACGACGCGGCTGCCCATTCCGGGCGGAGTGCCTTCCTCCTAGGCTCCGCCGCCTGCTGTGCCCGAACGAGATTCACAGACAGCTCTGTCAGGGAACCACGAAGAAGACTGAGCGTTTTCCAACCTCAGGTTGACGCGTGGTGAAGGACGAGGACGGCTTTCACCATGTCGGTGATCCGGACAGGTTTCGAGGTCCGCATCCGTGAGACCGACCTGACCGATCTGACCTGCGGACTGCGCGCCGGACTGGTCGACGTCGCTCTGACCCGTGGGTCGTTCGACGAGACCGGTCTGACAGTGCACGAGCTGTGCGTCGACCCAGTCGGCGCGGTGCTGCGCGTCCACTGGCCCGCCGCGACTGCCCGAAGCTGGCCGACCTGGCAGACGGCTGGTTCCAGTTCCCGGACGGCACGGATCCGATCTGGCATTCGTACGGGAACGGCGGAGCCGCGCGAGGGTCCGGTGGTACGCGCTGTCCAGGAGTGCCTGCAGGCCGTGCTCTGGAACGGAACAGTCGGCATTGCCCCGTTCGGGCACAACCTGCCCAGGGAGCTGGCTGCCTTCGAGGATGAAGAACGCCTCTTCCTCCTTGTCGTGGTCGTGCGGTGGGGAGACGAGTCCTTGTGGACACAGTTCCTCGAACGTGCAGGACCGGCCGTCGGTCTGGCTGCCGTCGGCGAGCACTCTCCAGTACGTGCCGACGTTCCAGTAGGCCGGGGACTGATCCGGCGCCCAGACATAGGGGCGGGCGGTGCCGGCGCTGTGGGGGAAGCTGGCCATGACGGTCCCCTTGGTCTTCAGTGCATGGGGGAATGGATGACGGAGTCGACGGTGATGGTCAGCAGGAGCCGGGTCTGGCCCGGGCCGCCGTAAGAGGCGTAGGGGTGGCCTGTGTACTTCTGGGCGAGGTGTTCGATGCTCTCGGCGGCGCCGTCGGTCGTGGCGCTGGTGACGCGTCCCCGTACAGAGAAGTAGCGGGAGGTGTCATCCGGGTCGGCGATGCTGACGGCCACACGGGGGTCGCGTTGAACGTTTTTGGTTTTGCGGTAGCCCTCGACGGTGTTGATGAGGATGTGTTCACCATCGGTGTCGACCCAGGTCTGGGTGAGCTGAGGCGAGCCGTCCGGCATGGTGGTGGCGATGAAGCAGGGGCTGGGCCGGTTCAGCAGTTTGAGGAGTTCGCCGGGCAGGGGTGTCATGAGGTATCGCCTTTCTGGGGGGAAGCTGTCGGTAGGAGGTGCCGATGCCGGCGGTGCGCTCAGCGCAAGGAACGGAAGGTGGTCCGGACTTCGTCAACGAAGAGTGCCGGTTGTTCCAGGGCCGCGAAGTGCCCGCCCACCTCAAGCTCGTTGAAGTGGACGACGCTGCTGTAGCGGCGTTCCACCCAGCGCTGGGACTTCCGGACGTGCTCCTGCGGGAACATGCTGAATCCGGTCGGCAGTGCGATCGGTGCGGCGGCGTTCGGCGCGGAGGGCCGTGCCGACCGTGCCATTTCCCAGTAGGTCCGCGCAGAGGAGGTCCCGGTGTTGGGAAGCCAATAGAGCATGATGTCGTCGAGCAGCTCGTCCAGGGTGAAAGATGCTTCCGCGTCCCCCGGCGTGCCACAGGTGTCCTGGAACATCGCGTAGATCCAGGCAGCCAGGCCGATGGGGGACTCCGCGAGGGAGTAGCCAATGGTCTGCGGGCGGGTTGCCTGCTCCTTGGCGTAGCCCGAGAGGTTCTCCCAGAAGTAGGCGGCGCTGTCGAGCATTGCCTGCTCATGCTCGGTGGCGTCCCGGATCTCGTCGGGTGTTGGCGGGAACATGGCGAAGTTGAGGTGCAGCCCGACGCATCCGTCGGGGGTCTTGCGGCCGATCTCGTCGGTGACCGCGCATCCGAGGTCGCCGCCCTGGGCGCCCCATCGCCGGTAGCCGAGCCGGTCCATCAGCGTGATCCAGGCATCGGCGATCCGGGGGAATCCCCAGCCGGGTTCCGTAGGCCGGTCGGAGAACCCGAATCCCGGCAGCGACGGCACCACGAGATGGAAGGCGTCCCGCGGGTCACCACCGTGGGCCGCGGGATCGGTCAGTGGGCCGATGACCTTGTGGAAGTCGAGGACGGAGCTGGGCCATCCGTGGGTCATGACCAGCGGGAGGGCGTCCGGCTCGGGCGAGCGCACATGGAGGAAGTGAAGGCCCAGGCCATCGATGATGGTGCGGGACTGGCCGAAGCCGTTGAGGGTCTTCTCGCACCGCCGCCAGTCGTAGGTGTTGAGCCAGTAGCCGTGCAGCGCGCGGAGCTTCGCCAGCTGGGGTCCCTGGCTGGTGTCCAGAACGGTCTCTGGATCGGGCCACCGGGTGCGGGAGAGCCGCTCACGCAGGTCGGTCAGCTGTTCCTCCGGAACGGACAGGGTGAAGGGTTCGATGAGTTCGGACATGGGGCGTGCTCCTTACCGGGCGATGCCGCGCCGACTGCAACGCGGGTGGATTGAGGGGGGCGGAGTCCGGTGATTCAGAGGGTGTCGGGCTCGCGGGTCCGTTCATCGGTGACAATCTCGGGCACCGCGTCCAGGACCTCCTGGAGCCAGGCGATCTCGGCGCGCAGCCTGTGCGCACTGTGACTGACCGCCAGTGCCTCGCTCACCGTCAGGTAACCGCCGTCGATGGCGTTGGCGTTCAGCGCCTCGGTTTCCGAGAGCATGGAGGCGAGTTCATCCAGCCGGGATGCGATCACCGTGTGGAGTTCGTCCAGCTTCTCCGGGTCCAGGCGGGTGAGGGCCAGGTCGAACGGGTCCGGCTTCATCCAGATGTGGCGCAGACTCTCGGACTGGAGTTCCTTGAGACGCAGCCGCCCTTCGCCGGTGATGCCGTACACCTGACGCTCGGGCAGATTGCCCTCCTTCTCGGTCCTGACCTCTTCGAGCAAGCCCTCAGCCAGCAGGCGCTTGATCGCCTGGTACAGGCTGCCCACGGACACGTCCGTCCACAGGTGCAGATGTTCTCGCTCGGCCTGGAGGCGCACCTTGTGCCCGTGCATCTCGCCGTTCCTCGCGAACGTGTCGAGGATGAACAACTTGATCGATGACATACGACTACTCTTGCATGAGTACTCGTTCATAGGCAACCGGCCGATGTGCTGAACATCGGCTCCGGGAGCCGGCCGCGTCGAGGTCACGAACGGGATTCATCGCCGAGCTCACCGCCGTGACTGGACAGTGAGCGATTTCCAGCATCCCGATGCTGACCGCAAGGTGAACGCCTCTGCGCAACGACAAAACTCCTGGTGGGCGGGTTCTCGACCAAGATCACCCGTGCCTGCCAGGAGCTTCGCATGCTTGTCTACTCATCCTCGATCGATCTGTCCAGCCGAACCCTGCGGTTCCTTACCGGTCAACTGGCCGCGCGGCGGGCGAAGATCGGTACACGGTGGCGACGTCTGGCCGTCGGCCGCCAGGCTCTGCTCGCCCTCGCGCACCTGCGGTGCGGTGATACCTACGCCCAGCTCGCTGCCGGATTCGACATCGGGATCGCCACGGTCTACCGCTATATACGCGAAGCTGTCGAGGCCCTGGCCGCCCTCGCACCTTCACTCGCCGAGGCGATGCGGACGATCCGCGAGAAGGCGTTCGTGCTCCTGGACGGCACTCTGCTGCCGATCGACCGGATCGCTGCGGACTCCCCGTACTACTCCGGGAAACACAAGCGCCACGGCATGAACATCCAGGTCCTCGCCGATCCGTTCGGACGCCTGCTCTGGGCCTCGCCCGCCCTGCCCGGATCGGCCCACGACCTCACTGCTGCCCGACACCACGGAATCATCGACGCGCTCACCGAGGCGGGCCTGAAGTGCTGGGCGGACAAGGCGTATCAAGGCGCCGGCGGGCCTGTTCGAGTCCCGTTCCGCGGTCGCCGTCTGAAGGGGTGGAAGCGCCGCCACGACACCAGTCACGCCAAGATCCGATGCGTCGGCGAACGAGCTATGGCCACGCTCAAGGACTGGCGTCCTCTGCGGAAGCTCCGCTGCAGCACCAACGGGATCACCGACATGGTGAAGGCCGTCCTCGTCCTTCACCACGCATCAACGTGAGGTTGGAAAACGCTCACTGGAAGAACCCGTTCAAGACGACGTCGTACTCGAAGTCCGGCGAGATGAGAAAAGGGCTTCCGGGCTCCAGCCCGACTTCGCGCAGCCACTCGGCGCGCCCCTCGGCCAGCAGCGTCGCGTCGAACGCCGCACCATCCGGCGGGACTTCCACGTTGTCTGTAGTGGCCCGCACCAACCACCCGCTCACAACCACGACGCAAGGAATATGGTCAGTGCCCTTCTGTGCACAAGGTGTGGTTGCGAAGCAGGCCAGGGGCCTTTATCGGGGCGGCGCGCGAGATTGGGTGAAGCTCAGGCACAGCGAGACCGTGGACACCGAGGTCGTCGACTACGTCGGACCCGCCGGCCGACCCCACTGTGCGGCCGTGCACCTGCCGGACGGCCGCCGCTTTGATCCCGCTGCCCGTGACCGTCTGGGCGATCTGGGCGCTGAACCAGGTCTACCAGTAGACGGCGGCCTGATCACGTTCTGAGCAGCACGAGTGTCACCGTGGATAAGGCCCGGGAATTGAGAGTCGATTAATCCCACTGTCCTCTGGCAATACTCCGGCGAGCACCGCAGCACTGGCGGATCAGCTCCGGCGTCAGCGGTCCACCATCGGGTGAGGTTACGACGGCCTGGAGTTCGGACGACTCTGCGGCAGCGAGCAAGGGCGCGGGGAAATGCTCGGAACTCCACAAGGGTTCAGCGATCCCCTCCACCGCCTCTGGGCAGGCAGCCAGATGGTCCGCGATGTTTGGCCAGCGGACGCAGATCAGACTCCAGCGGGCCAGGACGTCCGGATCCACACTGACATCCTCCAGAAACCGAATGGAGCGCAGGATGCTGTACGTGTTGAGGAACTTCTTGGCCGCCCGCGGATTGTCGCCGAGCACGGACGCAAATTTCCGCAGCGTGTGCTCTGCCCTGCGGCGCTCGGTGATGCTCTGCAGCGTGGCTGCCACCGCTTGCGCGCGGCCCTCCTCGAAGCGCCGCAGCCTGTCCAATACGTCCCCGTCGGCCCGCGGCAGCGACTGCTCCTGAGAAGGCGGGCTCTGCGGGTCCTGGCGCGATTCCGTGATCCTGAGCATGTGGTCCAGGTACGAGGATCGCGCCGCCGCAGAGAGAGTCGGCATCGGGAGCGAGAGCTGAAAGAGCTTGTCCAGGAAGAGATAGCCAAGTGGTCTGCCGGGCTCGGTAATGCAGTCGACAAACGACTCATGTGCGGTCTCGTAGCTGCGTCTGAGCCACACTCCGTCTGCTGCGACGACGAAATATGCTGCACATTTTGTCTCACCGCGCGTGTTCCCCACGGTGCGCACCAGGGTCTGAATCATGTCGAGGAATTCCACCACGTACGCCTGGTCGCATCTGTCGAGATCGTCAATGAAGAAGATGACTGGTTTACCAGCACGCTTGAGCAACCACTGAAAGTGGGCGGAGATGTCCGCCATCGGATTGGCCTGGGTCTGCTCGAACAGCCTGGCCCCACGTACCGAATCCCACAGGAAAAGCCGGGCAGCCACCAGAGCCCCGGCCCCGAGAGTCCCCAAGGCGGCCAGTAGCGCCGTGGCCGCCTTAGCCTGCTGCTCCCAGCCGAGCAGGCTGGGGTTCTTCGGCCAGATGAGATACCCGAGTGCCGCCGCAAGAACGGCCACGATGACACAGGCCATTGCGTACGGTGCACCGGTCCTGCGGGCACGTGTGGCCGACTCCCTGATCCGGACAAAAGGACGCAGCCACCAGGTGCGGCTGTGCGCGACCTTCTGGCGAAGGCACGTGAGAAGTGACCACCACGCAGGTGCAAGCCGCGACTGTTGCCAGGCATCGAACCGAGCGACGAGGAAGTAGTCATCGACCCTTTCCTCCAACAGATTCAGCAAACTACTCTTGCCGCTGCCCCAAGGGCCATCGAGATGAACGAGAAAGGACGAGTCGGGCTGCATCACATGGGTCTCTACCAGACGCAGAGCGAGCACCCTCGCTACCGGTGCCCGATGCAGCAGATCCTCCGTGGCCGGCGCATCGTGAGACCATTCGACTTCCTCGATATCTTCGATGTCGGGGTTGGAGGATGGGGCGCCAGAGGACGTGTCGGAATCGACCGTCGGCCGTGCCGCGAAGGCTGGCTCGGCTGCCGGGTCATACGCTGGGTTCCGGACCAGGCCCAGCTCGCCTACCGAGTTGGTGCCTCGCACCTGCGGTAGCGGATACCCCAGAGAGCCCATGGTGTGACGGAGCTGGGCTGCGATGGCTGTGAGGGTCAGGAACTCCGCTGGGCCGGGAATGCCTTGTTTGAGGAGCCTGATCAGCTCACCGCTGAAGGCGGTGAACGGCTCGCCCTCGCGGACCAGGGACATGGCCGTGGCTGTCGCCGACGACAGGATGAACGTTCCGGAGATATCACTGAGCGCGGCAATGTCCGGGGTGGGGCTGCTCATGAAGCCGTCCAAGGCGCGACCGCTGAAGCAGCAATCCAGGATTAGGATTCTGACCTGTGCCCGACTCTCCTGCAGGATGCGTTGCATGGTTTCGAATGGCAGGGCCGAGAGCCGCAGTCGGCTCTGCGTAGTGCCTGATAACGCGAGGTACAGCTGCCCATCCTCGCCCACGAGACCGTGACCGGCGTAGTACAGAAGCAGCACGTCCGAGGCCTCGTCCGTCTGCCGCTCGAGCGCTTCGCCAACCTCATCCATATGGCGGGGCTCGGTGATGACAGTAGGTATCCGAAAGCTTCCGGCCCCCCCGAGGATTTCCTGAAGATCCGTCAAGTTGTTGCGGACCGCAGGAATCTCAGGCAGGTCCGCATACCTACTGCAGCCGATAAGAACGGCCCTCGAGCGCTGTGGATCTGGCAACCGTGCCATCTTCTTCCCCGTCCCCCAGAGTTCGTGCGCGGCTGCTCATTATGGATAGGGAGAGGTCGCAGCGGGTGTCGCCGTTGTAGAACTTCACCTGGACGAACTTGCCTCTCCACCCCCAGCGCTTCATGGCCTTCTCGGCAGTGTTCCAGCGGGACGTGCAGCTCACGCCGGGCTTGGTGCCACGTGTCGGCGGGTCGTAGCCCTTCACCATGTAGACCTTCTCGGTGGTGCCGTTGGTACGCGGTGGCGGTGTCGCATCCGGATCGGCGGCCGCGCCCGTGGCACCGGAGAGCACAGCGGACAGACACAGCGCCACGATGCCGAGGAGTTTCCCCGTAGTGGTGGAGGTCGAGGCGGTGCCCGCCCCCGTGCGGGCACCGC
>NZ_JBHTSF010000177.1:0-17235 GCF_042795295.1 Streptomyces sp. NPDC056486 | reverse complement strand
GGGCACACCCGGTGGGCCACCCACGGCGGGCCCACCGACGGCAACGCCCACCCGCACCTCGACAACTCGGGGCGGGTCGCCGTCGTCCACAACGGCATCATCGAGAACCTGTATCCGGCCCTCTCGCCTACTTCGGCTCGACCGGCTTCAGGCACATGCTGTACTGCACCCGGCCGCGCCGGGTCTGCTCATAGCGGGACTCGCCCGGCTCGCACTCGGTTTCGTGCTTGCTCGTCACCTTGTACTCCGCGGTCGTGCCGGAGCAGTCGACGACCTCCATGTCCGGGCTGCCGCCGGATCCCTTGTTCTGCACGCAGTCGCCGACCTCGGCGGCCGTGGGCGCCTTGGCGGCCTCGCTGCCGGGGCCCGTGGTGTTGCCGCGGCTTGAGTACCACCAGACGCCCGCGACGACACCGGCGATGAGCAGGACCACCACCTTCATCAGGGGTGACTGCCGGTTGAACGAGCCGCCACCGCCACCGCCGCGCGGGCGCTGGGGCTGGGGCTGGGGCTGTTGAGGCGGCTGGGGCTGATACGGCTGCTGACCGTAGGGCTGCTGGGGCTGCTGGGGCTGATAAGGCTGCTGCCCCTGGTACGGCTGTTGCCCATAGGGCTGCTGGCCTTGCGGCTGCTGACCGTACGGCTGCTGAGGCTGCTGATAGCCGCCCTGAGGCGGCGGTGGCATGGACAAGGTAAGTCCCCCGACTTTCCATACATGTTCACGTCAATGCTGAGCGGCAGACCCTACAAGATCGCCTCCCCCTTGACGGAACGCACCCTCTTGCACCACCCTTTCACTACTCAATTAGTGAAAGGGTGGTGCAAGGGCATGGTCGAGTTCCGTATCGATCGGCGCAGCGGCGTCGCCACCTACCTCCAGATCGTCCAGCAGACCCAACAGGCCCTGCGCCTCGGCCTGCTGGAGCCGGGCGACAAGCTGCCCACGGCCCGTGAGGTCGTCGAGGCGACGGCCATCAACCCGAACACGGTCCTGAAGGCCTACCGCGAGCTGGAACGCGAGGGCCTTGTCGAGGCCCGCCGAGGGCTCGGCACCTTCGTGCGGAAGTCGCTGGGCTCCACGCCCACCGACTCCCCGCTGCGCGGCGAGCTGAGCCAGTGGGCCGCCCGTGCCCGCGCCTCCGGTCTGGAGAGGGACGACGTCGCGGCGCTGTTCAGCGCCGTACTCGAAGAGCAGTTCACCGAGTCAGAGCACGCAGAGCACACAGCCAAGGGGGACCACGCATGACCGACACCGCCATCGAGGCGGCCGCGCTTGCCATGAGTTTCGGGCGGCGGGGCCATGCCCTGCGCGACTGCTCCTTCCGGCTGCCCGCCGGACGGATCTGCGCGGTAGTGGGACCCAACGGCGCGGGCAAGTCGACGCTGCTCGCCCTCGCGGCCGGGCTCCTGAGGCCCACCGACGGCAAGCTCTCCGTGCTCGGCACCGACCCGGCCACCGCGCGTGAGCACGTCGCGTACGTCGCCCAGGACAAGCCGCTCTACCCGCAGCTCAGCATCGCCGACACGCTGCGGCTCGGCGCCGAGCTGAACCACGGGCGCTGGGACGCCGCCCTCGCCGAACGTGTCGTACGCGAAGGGGACTTGGACCCGAAGCTGCGCGTACGCACGCTCTCCGGCGGGCAGCGCACCCGCGTCGCGCTCGCCCTCGCGCTCGGCAAGCGGGCCGAACTCCTGCTCCTGGACGAGCCGATGGCCGACCTCGACCCGCTCGCCCGCCATCAGCTGATGGGGACGCTGATGGCCGAGGCAACCGAGCACGGCACCACCGTGGTGATGTCCTCGCACATCGTCGGTGAACTGGCCGACTCCTGCGACCACTTGCTGCTCGTGTCCGGCGGCCGGGTCCGGCTCGGCGGCGGCATCGACGACATCGTCGGCGCGCACGCCCTGGTCACCGGGCGCCGGCCCGTCGAGGACCTCGCCCCGCACACCGTCGTCGAATCCCGCGCCACCGGGCGCGGCCTGACCGCGCTGATCCGGCCCGAAGGCCCGCTCGGCGACGGCTGGGACGTCGAAGAGCCCTCCCTGGAGGAACTGTTGCTGGCCCATCTGCGCTCACCCGAGGCCCCCGCACTCCTGACGCCGAGCACGACCCCCACCGAGCGCGAGGTGACGGTATGAGTTCCCCTCTCCTTCGCGGTCCGCGCTGGGCCGACGTCCGGATACACCGCGCCGCGCTGCGGACAGGGCTCGGCCTCGTCGTGCTCGCGGCCCTGCTGACCGGCTACTTCCGTTGGGCGGCGGCGACTTACCCCGCGACGAGCGACGGATGCGGCACCAGCACAGGACCCTGCGAGAACACGTTCCTCGGCTTCGCCAGCGCACGGGATCTGCTGTACCAGTTCCTGCAGAGCTACTCCCTGGGGATGCTCCTCATCCCCGTCCTGATCGGCGCCTTCGTCGCGGGTCCGGTCATCGCCCGCGAGATGGAGTCGGGTACCCACAAGCTCGCCTGGACGCAGTCGGTGTCGCCCGCGCGCTGGCTGATGTCGAAGCTGACGGTGTTCGCCGTGACGAGCGTGGCCGGCGGGCTCGCGCTGATGGCGGTCTTCTGGCTCGGCCGGTCCGGTGTCGAGAGCATGTGGAACCTGAGTTGGGCCGACCGCGGCGTCTACGAGTCCATCGGCCCGGTCTTCGTCGCGTACTGCCTCTTCGCCGTCATGGTCGGCACGCTCGTCGGCCTGCTGGTGCGCCGCACCCTGGTGGCCCTTGCCGTCAGCGGCCTTGTCACCGGCGTCGTGCTGCTGATCATGGGAAGCGTGCGATGGCATCTGTTCCCGGTGACCATGGTCTCCGGGCCCGCATCGGGCACGAGCACGAGCTACACGATGCATGAAACCCCCATGGACTCCATCATCGTGGACATGGGGGTCCACAACGCCGCCGGTGACACCAAGGTCACCGGCTGGTACGCCGACATCCACCCCCATTCCCATTTCTGGTACGTCCAGTTCATCGAGACCGGCATCGTCCTCGCCCTCACCGCCGCAGCCGCATACGCCGCGTTCCGCGTGCTCAGGCGCCGTACGGCCTGAAGCCCGGGCCCGGAAAGAACAGTCCCCCGGACGTGTAGACGTCCGGGGGACTCCGGTACATGTCCCGCACGTCATGTCGCCGTAACCAGTGATTCAGACTGGCTTGCGACCCTCACTCAATGCAGCCCGCCGTGCCCGACCCTCCCCCCAAGAACGGGAAGCTCTTCCTCACCCCGGCACTCTCCGACGCGCCTATCGGTGTCCCCGCGCGGAAGAATGGGGCCATGAGCCAGCCCAGCACGCAAGGTCAGGTCCAGCACGCCCAGCCCTCCGTAGGCTCCATCGCCGCTCACCGCCCGCACACGCTGTCGGCCGCGGTGTCCGACCTCGACCCCGACATCGACGCGGATCTCGACGCGTACGACGAGGACGGCCAGGTGGGGCACGACGGCCAGGAGCTTCCGCAGGGCCGGTTCCTCGACCGGGAGCGCAGCTGGCTGGCCTTCAACGAGCGCGTTCTGGAGCTCGCCGAGGACCCGAACACCCCGCTCCTCGAACGGGCTAATTTCCTGGCGATCTTCGCCTCGAACCTGGACGAGTTCTTCATGGTCCGGGTGGCAGGCCTCAAGCGGCGCATCGCGACCGGCGTCGCCACCCGTTCGGCCTCAGGTCTGCAGCCCCGTGAGGTCCTTGAGCTGATCTGGAACCGCTCCCGCGAGCTCATGGCACGGCACGCCGCCTGCTACCAGGAGGACGTCGCCCCCGGCCTCGCCGACGAGGGCATCCACCTGGTCCGCTGGACCGAGCTGACCGAGAAGGAGCAGTCCCGCCTCTTCACGCTCTTCCGGCAGCAGATCTTCCCCGTCCTGACGCCCCTCGCGGTCGACCCGGCGCACCCCTTCCCGTACATCTCGGGCCTCTCGCTCAACCTCGCCGTGGTCGTGCGCAACCCGGTCTCAGGACACACACACTTTGCTCGCGTGAAGGTCCCGCCTCTCCTCTCCCGCTTCCTTGAGGCCTCCCCCCAGCGGTACGTCCCCATCGAGGACGTCATAGCCGCTCCCGCGCATCTCGCGGAGCTGTTCCCCGGCATGGAGATCCAGGAGCACCACATGTTCCGGCTCACCCGGAACGAGGACCTGGAGGTCGAGGAGGACGACGCCGAGAACCTCCTCCAGGCCCTGGAGAAGGAGCTCATGCGGCGCCGCTTCGGTCCGCCCGTCCGCCTTGAGGTCGAGGAGTCCATCGACCGGAACGTCCTCGACCTCCTGGTGCGCGAGCTGAAGATCAGCGAGGCCGAGGTCTATCCGCTGCCGGGCCCGCTCGACCTGACCGGGCTCTTCGGCATCGCGGCCCTCGACCGGCCCGAGCTGAAATACCCCAAGTTCATCGCGGGCACGCACCGCGACCTCGCCGAGGTGGAGTCGGCATCCGCCCCCGATATCTTCGCCGCCCTTCGCGAACGCGACGTACTCCTGCATCACCCGTACGACTCGTTCTCCACGTCCGTGCAGGCGTTCCTGGAGCAGGCGGCCGCCGATCCGGACGTCCTCGCGATCAAGCAGACGCTGTACCGGACATCGGGCGACTCCCCGATAGTCGACGCGCTGATCGACGCCGCCGAGTCGGGCAAGCAGGTGCTCGTCCTGGTCGAGATCAAGGCGCGCTTCGACGAGCAGGCGAACATCAAGTGGGCGCGGAAGCTGGAGGAGGCGGGCTGCCATGTCGTCTACGGCCTGGTCGGCCTGAAGACGCACTGCAAGCTGTCGCTCGTCGTCCGCCAGGAAGGCGAGACGCTGGTCCGCTACTCGCACGTGGGTACGGGCAACTACCACCCCAAGACGGCCAGGCTCTACGAGGACCTGGGGCTGCTCACCGCCAAGCAGGAGGTGGGCGCCGACCTGTCCGACCTCTTCAACCGGCTCTCGGGATACTCGCGCCGCGAGACCTACCGCCGTCTCCTCGTCGCCCCCAAGTCCCTGCGCGACGGGCTCATTTCACGTATCGACAAGGAAATCCAGCACCACCGCGCGGGCCGCCCTGCCTACGTACGCATCAAGGTCAACTCGATGGTCGACGAGGCCGTGGTGGACTCCCTCTACCGCGCCTCGCAGGCGGGTGTGCCGGTGGACGTGTGGGTGCGCGGGATCTGCGCGGTGCGGCCGGGTGTCGCGGGGCTCTCGGAGACGATCCGGGTCCGTTCCGTGCTCGGCCGCTTCCTCGAGCACTCCCGCGTCTTCGCCTTCGGCAACGCGGGCGAGCCCGAGGTGTGGATCGGCAGCGCCGACATGATGCACCGCAACCTCGACCGGCGCATCGAGGCGCTTGTCAGGGTCACCGACCCGGCACACCGGGCGACGCTGAACCGGCTCCTGGAGACCGGCATGTCGGACACCACCGCCTCCTGGCACCTGGGCGCGGACGGCAACTGGACCCGGCACGCGCTTGATCCGGAGGGCCAGCCCCTGCGGAACGTACAGGAGACGCTCATTGACGCGCGGAGGCGCCGGCGTGGCACAGCTAAACCATGAGACGACGACAGGCGATGTCCTGTCGGCCTATCTGCAGGGCCAGGCCACGGAGTTCCTGCGCTCGCTGCGGCTGCACCGCGAGTCGACGACGGACGCACAGGGCGCGGAGGCGTCCCTGGAGGCGGCCCGCGCCCTGCGCCGCGCGGCCCGCCGCATAGGCGGCACCCTGCACACGTTCCGCCCGCTCCTGGACACGGAGTGGGCGGCCGGGCTGCGCCCCGAACTGGCGTGGCTCTCCGGCACACTGGCCCACGAACACGCGTACGCGGCCCGCTTGGAACGCCTGCTGGACGCGCTACACCGCTTGTCGGGCACACCGACGGTCCCGGCACCCACGGATCGCGTCGATGTCGCCGCTGCGGGCTCCGCCCCCGCTGGCGCTCCCACTGTGGGCAGGCGTTCCGCACGGCGGAACGGGTGGGCACAGCCCCCGACGCCGGGTGCGGGTGAACAGGGCCCCGCCCCAAGAGGCCTGACGGTAGGCGCAGCAAAGGCAGCAGCGTTGCTAGAACGCCAGCTGACCCTCGCCCGCACGCGGGCCCACTCCGCCGCCCTCCAAGCCTTCGGCTCATCCCGCTTCCACGCAGTGGCGGACAACGTGGCCGTACTGGCCAGCGAGGTCCCGCTGACCACCGCGGCAGACGACCTGAAGCCGCTCGCAGCGAAGGCGGAGACCGACCTCGCAGAGGCGATCGCCGCACTCCCCCTGGGCCAGGCGGGCCACCCGTACAACGCGGAAGCGCTGACGCACGGCCTCGCCGCCGAAGCCGACGCCGCGCCCGAGGCGCAGGACGCCCCCTGGCTGCGGACCCGCGCCCTCCTGCGCCTGCACAGGTACGCCCAGGAGGTCCTCACCGGAAGGCCCGGCGACGACCTCCGCCTCGCGGACGCGGGCCACGCCCTGGACCGCCACCGCGAGGCCGCGGACGCCGCGTCGGCAGCGGCATCGGCCGCCCGCACCCCCCGCATCGCCCCGGCGACGGCGTACGCACTCGGCGTCCTGCACGCCGACCAGCGTCATGAGGTGGAAGCGGCCCGTTTCGCGTTCCACCAGGCCTGGCTCCGCGAGACGGAAACGGTGAGCACCCCATGACGTACAACATGACGCGCGGCGAAGGCGAGATCGTACGGGCCGCGGGCTGCGTCCTGTGGCGCCGTTCCCCGTACGACGGCGAGCTGGAGATCTGCCTCGTGCACCGGCCGAAGTACGACGACTGGTCGCACCCCAAGGGCAAGCTGAAGCGGGCCGAGACTCCCCTCGACGGCGCCCTGCGCGAGGTAGAGGAGGAAACAGGCCACCGCTGCACCCCCGGCGCCCGCCTCCCCACGGTCCGCTATATCGCCCAGGGCCGCCCCAAAGAGGTCAGTTACTGGGCGGCGGAGGTGGCCGACGGCCGCTTCGCACCGAACAACGAGGTCGACCGCATCCTCTGGCTCTCGCCGACGGCGGCCCGCAACCGCCTCACGCAACGCCGTGACCAGCAACTTGTCGACGCCCTTCTCGGCGTCCTCAACCCGGCGTAAATGATCCGCTACGTTCCGCAGCACATTGCCTAACCAGGCCGACCGCCGAGGTTCACCCTCCGTTCACTCATGCCCTTTGGTCACTTCACCTGCCCTGCCTAATTTCAGCCTTACAACACAACGTAAGACCGCAGAACGCAGAACGACCGCAGCACCGCAGGACCGCAGGACCGCAGGACCGCACGACGAAGACCTCGCACGCCGCCAGCAAAGGGCCGGCGGCTCCCGGAAGGAAGACCCGAAAGTGAAGCTTCAGCGCAAGAACCGGCTCCGCGCCCTCTCCCTCGGCGCCATCGCCGTCTCCGGCGCCCTGGCCCTCACGGCGTGCGGCTCCGACGACACGAGCGGCGGCAGCGGGGGCACCGGCGAGAAGACGAACGCCAACGCCAACATCAAGTGTGATGACGCCAAGGGTCAGCTCGCGGCCTCCGGTTCGTCCGCGCAGAAGAACGCGATCGACGCCTGGCGGAAGGTCTACTCGACCACCTGCAAGGACGTTCAGCTGAACTACAACCCGACGGGTTCGGGTGCGGGCATCACCGCGTTCATGCAGGGCCAGACCGCCTTCGCGGGCTCCGACTCGGCGCTGAAGCCCGAGGAGATCGCGGCGTCGAAGAAGGTCTGCAAGAACAGCCAGGCCATCGACCTGCCGATGGTCGGCGGCCCGATCGCCGTCGGCTACAACGTGCCCGGCGTGGACAACCTCGTCCTGGACGCCGAGACCCTCGCCAAGATCTTCGACGACAAGATCAAGACGTGGGACGACAAGGCGATCGAGAAGCTGAACCCCGACGCCAAGCTGCCCGGCACCAAGATCCAGGCGTTCCACCGCTCGGACGAGTCCGGCACCACGGACAACTTCACCAAGTACCTCAAGGGCGCGGCCCCGTCCGCCTGGGCGCACGAGCCCGGCAAGTCCTGGGAGGCCAAGGGCGGCCAGTCCGCCAACGGCTCCTCCGGTGTCGCGGGCCAGGTCAAGCAGACCGAGGGCGCCATCTCGTACTTCGAGCTCTCCTACGCCGCCGACGGCATCAACACGGTCGACCTGAAGACGGACGCCAAGGAGCCGGTGAAGGCCACCGTCGACAACGCCTCCAAGGCGATCTCCGAGGCCAAGGTCGTCGGCAAGGGCAACGACCTCGCCCTTGAGCTGAACTACAAGCCCACCGCCGAGGGCGCCTACCCGATCACCCTGGTGACGTACGAGGTCCTCTGCGAGAAGGGCAACAAGGCCGAGTCCCTGGCCGCGACCAAGTCCTTCCTGACCTACATCGCCAGCGAGGACGGCCAGAACGTCCTCAAGGAGAACGACTACGCGCCGATCCCGGCCGAGATCATCTCCAAGGTCCGCAAGACCGTCGCGGGCCTGAGCTAGCTGAACCGAGTGCGGCCGGCCCCGTGAGTCAGGGCCGGCCGCACCGTCCGGTGCACCGCCGCCAGGAGCAACGCCCGCTGAAGAAGCGGTGATCGGCTCCGCAGACCGGAGAATCCTATGGATATACCAAGCAGTACGACCGCACCCCCACCCCCTCGTCGCGACGACGTACAGCCGTCGGGCATCACGCCCAAGCGTCCGCGCCGCAGCGCGACCCGCCCCGGAGACCGGATCTTCCTCGGTCTCTCGCGCGGCTCCGGTATCGCACTGCTCGTGATCATGGCCGCCATCGCGGCCTTCCTGACCTACCGCGCGACCCTCGCCCTCTCGGACAACACGGGCAACTTCCTCACCACCTTCGAGTGGGACCCGGCCGGTGGCACCACCGGCGGCAAGCCGTACTTCGGCATCGCGGTCCTGGTCTTCGGCACCGTGGTGAGCTCGGTGATCGCCCTCGTGATCGCCGTCCCCGTGGCCATCGGCATCGCGCTGTTCATCTCGCACTACGCGCCGCGCAAGCTGGCGACCCCCATCGCCTTCGTGATCGACCTCCTGGCCGCCGTGCCGTCGATCGTCTACGGCCTCTGGGGCGCCCTCGTGGTCGCACCCAACCTGACCGGCCTCTACAGCTGGCTCGACGACTACTTCGGCTGGACCGGCGTCTTCGAGTACCAGGGCGGCGCCCCGCGCTCCCTGATGACGGTGGGCATCCTGCTCGCCATCATGATCCTGCCGATCATCACGAACGTCAGCCGCGAGGTCTTCCTCCAGGTCCCGAAGATGCACGAGGAGGCCGCGCTCGCGCTCGGCGCCACGCGCTGGGAGACCATCCGCATCTCGGTGCTCCCCTTCGCACGCTCCGGCGTCATCTCCGCCTCGATGCTGGGCCTCGGCCGCGCGCTCGGCGAGACCATCGCCGTCGCCACCGTGCTCTCCCCGACCTTCCTCATCAGCGCGTCCGTGCTCGACCCCGGCGGCGGCACCTTCGCGCAGAACATCGCGAGCAAGTTCAACGAGGCCACCGAGTACGGCCGTGACGCGCTCATCGCGTCCGGCCTGGTCCTCTTCATCATCACGCTGCTGGTCAACGGCGCGGCCCGCATGATCATCGCGCGCCGCAAGGAGTACTCGGGGGCCAACGCATGAGCGCCACCATCGTCAAGCCCACGAGCCTTCAGGGCGCGCGCCTGCCGCGCTGGACCCCGGCCGTCGTCGCGCTCGGCTCCGCCGCCGTCGGCATCGGCATCGGTGTGGGCGCGGGCCTGGACAGCCGCATCCAGTGGGGCCTCATCGCGGCCATCCTCTTCATCGTCGTCTCGTACGCCGCCGCGGTCGCCGTCGAAGGCGGGCGCCAGGCCAAGGACCGCCTCGCCACCTCGATGGTGTGGGTCATGTTCCTCCTGGCCGTCGTCCCGCTGGCCTCGCTCATCTACGAGACCGTTCAGCGCGGCTCGAACGTCTTCAACGGCTACTTCCTGACCCACTCCATGGGCGTGGTCGCGGACGACGAGCCCGGCGGCGGGATCTACCACGCGATCATCGGCAGCCTGGAGCAGGTGCTCCTGGCCTCCGTCATCGCCGTGCCGATCGGCCTACTCACCGCGATCTACCTCGTCGAGTACGGGCGCGGGAAGCTCGCCAAGGTCGTCACGTTCTTCGTGGACGTCATGACCGGCATCCCGTCGATCGTCGCGGGCCTGTTCGTCCTCAGCTTCTGGATCCTGATCCTGGGCTTCGACTTCTCCGGCTGGGCCGGCGCCATGGCGCTCGCCATCCTGATGATGCCGGTGATCGTGCGCTCCACCGAGGAGATGCTCAAGCTCGTACCGAACGAGCTGCGGGAGGCGTCACTCGCCCTCGGCATCCCGAAGTGGCGGACCATCCTGAAGGTGGTCCTGCCCACCGCGATCGGCGGCATCACGACCGGCGTCATGCTCGCGGTCGCCCGTATCGCGGGCGAGACCGCACCGGTCCTGCTCCTGGTCTGGGTCAATCCCATGATCAACACGAACCCGTTCGAGGGCTCGCAGGCCTCGCTGCCGCTGTACATCTACCAGCAGTACGCGGCGGGCAACCAGGCAGGTTACGACCGCGCCTGGGCGGCGGCCCTCGCCCTCATCGGCTTCATCATGATCCTCAACCTGGCGGCCCGCGGCGTAGCCCGCTGGAAGGCCCCCAAGACGGGCCGCTGAGGCGGCCACTCAGCGACCCTCTCGTATCCCCCTTAAGGCAGTGATCCCCATGGCCAAGCGAATCGACGTATCGGGCCTGACCGCTTACTACAGCGCCCACAAGGCCATCGAGGACATCTCGATGACCGTGGAGCCCCGCTCCGTGACGGCCTTCATCGGCCCCTCCGGCTGCGGCAAGTCCACCTTCTTGCGCACCCTCAACCGCATGCACGAGGTCACCACGGGTGGCCGCGTCGAGGGCAAGGTGCTCCTGGACGACGAGGACCTCTACGGTCCCGGCGTCGACCCGGTCGCCGTGCGCCGCACGATCGGCATGGTGTTCCAGCGCCCCAACCCGTTCCCGACGATGTCGATCTTCGACAACGTGGCGGCGGGCCTGCGGCTCAACGGCTCGTACAAGAAGAGCGAGCTGAACGCCATCGTCGAGAAGTCCCTCAAGGGCGCCAACCTCTGGAACGAGGTCAAGGACCGCCTGAACAAGCCGGGATCCGGCCTCTCCGGCGGCCAGCAGCAGCGCCTGTGCATCGCGCGGGCGATCGCGGTCGAGCCCCAGGTCCTGCTCATGGACGAGCCCTGCTCGGCCCTCGACCCGATCTCCACGCTCGCGATCGAGGACCTGATCGGCGAGCTGAAGGAGCGCTTCACGATCGTCATCGTGACGCACAACATGCAGCAGGCGGCGCGCGTCTCGGACCGTACGGCCTTCTTCAACCTCTCGGCGGTCGGCCAGCCCGGCAAGCTCGTCGAGATCGACGACACTGAGCGGATCTTCTCCAACCCGTCCGTGCAGGCGACCGAGGACTACATCTCGGGCCGTTTCGGCTGAGCCGTATCCCGGCTGTCCCCGACTCCTTGCGGTGCTGCATGGCGGTGCCACCGCAGGGGCAACAAAGAAAGGCCCGCCCCTGGCTCCCGGGGGCGGGCCTTTCCGTTGTGCTTTTACCGCCGGCTACTCGCTAGAGGAACGCTAGATTCACGATCCAGCTGCATTCTCCCGGGGGATAACCCCCGGACCCCCAGCCGAGACAGACGCCGCGGGTGCCGTCACCTCAGCATCACAGGAACGCGAGATTCACGATCCAGAAACTGACGGCAGCGACGATCGCAGCGGCCGGCATCGTGATGAACCAGCCGAGAATGATGTTCTTGGCAACGCCCCAGCGCACCGCGTTCACCCGCTTCGTGGCGCCCACGCCCATGATCGCGGAAGTGATCACGTGCGTGGTGGAGATCGGCGCGTGGAACATGAACGCGGTGGTGAACATGATGCCCGCGCCGGTGGTCTCCGCGGCGAATCCCTGCGGCGGGTCCAGCTCGATGATCTTGCGGCCGAGCGTACGCATGATGCGCCAGCCGCCCGCGTAGGTACCGAGCGAGAGCATCAGCGCACAGGAGATCTTGACCCAGATCGGAATCGGCGCGTCAGCACTCTGCACATCGGAGATGACCAGGGCCATCACCACGATGCCCATCGTCTTCTGCGCGTCCTGCAGGCCGTGTCCGAGCGCCATACCGGCCGCGGACACCGTCTGCGCGATACGGAATCCGCGCTTGGCCTTGTGCGGGTTGGACTTCCGGAACATCCACATGATCGCGCACATCACCAGATAACCGGCGATCAGGCCGACGACGGGCGAAAGGAACATCGGAATCACGACCTTGTCGAGGACTCCGGACCAGATCACCCCGATTCCACCGGCGAGCGCGGCTCCGACCATTCCACCGAAAAGTGCGTGGGAGGAGGAGGAAGGCAGCCCGAAGTACCAGGTGACGAGGTTCCAGACAATGGCGCCCACCAGGGCGGCAAAGAGGATCCACATTCCCTTGTTGCCTTCGGGCGTCTCGATCAGACCCTTACTGACCGTCTTGGCGACCCCGCTGCCCATGAAGGCGCCCGCGAGGTTCATGACGGCGGCCATCGCGAGTGCCGCGCGGGGCGTCAGCGCACGGGTGGAGACAGAAGTGGCGATGGCGTTCGCAGAGTCGTGAAAGCCATTCGTGTACGTAAATCCGAGCGCGACGCCAATGGTCACGATCAAAGCAAAGGTGTCCATGGAGAGGCCTCAGGACTCCTTGACCGCGATGGTCTCCACCGTGTTGGCGACGTGCTCGAACGCGTCGGCCGCCTCTTCAAGCACGTCGACGATCTGCTTGAGCTTCAGTACCTCCATGGCGTCGTACTTGCCGTTGAAGAGCTGAGCGAGAAGCTTGCGGTGAATCTGGTCGGCCTGGTTCTCCAGACGGTTGACCTCGATCCAGAACTCGGTGAGGTTGTCCATCGTCCGCAGATTCGGCATGGCCTCGGCCGTGAGCTCGGCGGCTCGCGACAGGACCTCGATCTGCTGCTCGACTCCCTTGGGGAGTTCCTCGACCTGGTAAAGAACGACCAGGTCGACGGCCTCCTCCATGAAGTCCATGATGTCGTCCAGGCACGACGCCAGGTTGTAGATGTCCTCGCGGTCGAAAGGCGTGATGAAGGAGGAGTTCAGCTGGTGGAAGATCGCGTGTGTCGCGTCATCTCCAGCGTGCTCCGCTGCCCGCATACGCTCTGCGATCTCGACTCGGGCGGAGGCGTCAGCCCCGAGCAGTTCCATCAGGAGCTTCGAGCCCGTGACAATGTTGTCCGCAGAAGCGGCGAACATGTCGTAGAAGCTCGTCTCCCTGGGGGTCAGACGAAAGCGCACGTGGGGTCCTCGGGGTGCTTTGGATTCGGTCAGGCTGATGCTAGGCGCATCATCCGGCCACGGCTAACCGGCCAGACCCCAGTGTCGCCCATCAGGAACAGTGATCAGCACGCCCCCCGAGCAATCGAGTATCCTATACCCACTAGGGGTATAGGAAGCCAGTTGAGCCAGTGGCTTTTCTATGACTGCCCAGCAGAGTGACTGTCCAAGCAGGAGGACGCGATGACGACCACTGATGCGGCCGGTGTGGCCATGAACACCGAGGCGCCCTCCGAGACCGGCGGCCACGACCAGGGCGTCCATGGCTACCACAAGCAGAAGGACGAGCACCTCAAACGGCTGCGGCGTATCGAGGGGCAGGTCAGGGGCCTGCAGCGGATGGTCGAGGAAGACGTCTACTGCATCGACATACTCACCCAGGTCTCGGCGGGCACGAAGGCTCTGCAGTCCTTCGCCCTCCAGCTCCTCGAGGAGCACCTGCGTCACTGCGTGGCGGACGCGGCGGTCAAGGGCGGCGACGAGATCGACGCGAAGGTCGAGGAAGCGACGAAGGCGATCGCGCGCATGATGCGCACCTGAGCTTCGCGTTTCCGCATGGTGCGCACCTGAACTCGAAGCGAGTCTCGAAGTGAGTGAAGGGACGCGGCAGGGCCCGGGCCGCTTCCCCGCCCCGGTGGACCGGGGTTCGTTCCGGAACTAGTCCCGGTTATTGCCCAGCTGCCCCACATCGGTGGAGACTTTCAGGACCTCGTCAATGCGGTCGGCGCTCAGCCGATCCTCACCGGCGGCGGACGCCGCGATGATGAGTTCACCGCACAGCTCGATCTCGGCAAGGGCAACGTGGTCCTGAACAGTCGTACCGCGCACCAGAGCCACGTTCATCACCTCTTCCTGACCTTGCTTCCTGCCGGTACCGACTTCCTAGAGTAGGGAGCGGCCTACGCACCGCGCATGGCACGGACGGACCATTTCCGCCACCGAGCGCGACTAGCCGGGTCCCCCGAACCGCCGGCCCTACTTCTCGGCGATCCTCACTTCTCGGCGATCTTCCCCGCGAAGATGTCCTCGCTCGCGGGCAGCCGCACGTCCACCCGTACCCCGAAGTCGAAGAGCAGCGTGGTCGACGCCACCTCTGCGTTCGCGACACTGAACTGCTGCCGCAGCTTCCGCAACCGCCCCTGCTCGTCGAGGTACGCGTCGAACGGCACCCGGCCCTTGCTGAACCCTTTCGCCGCCGCCCGCAGGGCCGACCGCTGCCCCTGGGAAGCGGACTTCGCGGCGCTCGGCAGGTCCGCGATCCCGCGGTAGTGCCGCACCTTCACGCCCGCCACCGCCGTCTCCCCGACGTACGCCGCCTTATGCACGCCCCGCAGCAGTTCCGCCGCGGCAAGCGGATCGGTGGCCCCGCCCGTGACCAGGTTGCCGTCCGAGAGCGTCGCCGTGTCGATCCGTACCCACTTGTCCGCGGGCACCCCGGCGCCGCGGTTCTTCATGTAGAGCGCGCCGCTCGCCATCAGCTCCGTGATGGGACGGTGCTCGTCGTCCCCGGCGGGATCCTTCGGAAGGATCACCACGAACCGCCCCACCTGCCGCCTGAAGTCGTACGAGCCCTGCCCACGGATGGTCACGCGAGTACCGCCGCTTGCCATCTCCATGGACGTACGCGCCTCGGAAGTCCCCGCGCGGACAAGGGCGTCGGCGGATTCCCGCACCACGTCGACGGCGTCCTCGGAGGCCCGCCCGTCGTCGGCCGCGGCACCGCCCCCCGAACACCCCGTGGCGACGGCCATGAGACTCACCGCCGCGGCCGTGAGGACCGCCCCGCCTGTGCGTCTGTGCTGCTGACCCATCGCCGACTACCCCCAAGCCTTCCCGCGAGGTCTGTAGCCCCCTGTCGTTCCGTGTAACGACCGGTACGTTGACCCGTCACGCGCAGGGGCGTTCACCCGGCGTGGGTACGGTGGAGACGTGGCCGACGAGCAACAGGACGAACCCCACCGCACGACGACGGTCGAACAGGGCCGCTTCTGTGCGGCCCGGTGCAGCTGTGGCTGGCGTGGCCCGGCCCGCAGAGCGCGCAGCAAGGCCAGGACGGACGCGGAGTCCCACCTGTCGGACGGGTAGTCGGTCGGGCGGATAGGCGGACGGGTAGGCGGTAGGCGTCGGTCGCAGGTCGCCGGTCGCAGGTCGCCGCGCACAACTCCCCTTGCCACCCACAGGAACCCATGAGCCCCGTACGCCGTCTCGTACTCCATGGGAAGCAACGGGAGGCGGGTCATGGAACGGCGTACGTTCATCAGCACCACGGCGGCGGCGACGGCGGCCTTCGCGGCAGCGGGCTGCAGCAGCTCCGGCGGGGGCAGCGGCGCCGGAGGCGGCGGTGACGCCACCTCCCGCAGCGCGGGCGCCTCGCGCTCCGGCACTCCCCTGCGCACATCGAGCGCCGCCGCGTCCGCAGCGGCGAACCTCACCGCCCTCGCCAAGGACCTGGACGGCACCCTGGTCAAGCCGGGCGAGGCACAGTGGGCGGCAGCCCGCCAGCTCTACAACACGCGCTACGACAGCCTGAAGCCGACGGCGGTCGCGTACGTGGCGAACCCGGACGACATCCGCACGACTCTGACCTACGCCCGCGCGCACGACGTCCCGGTCTCCATACGCAACGGCGGCCACTCCTACGGGGGTTGGTCGTCCGGCACGGGCCGCCTGATAGTCGACGTATCAAAGCTGAACAAAACGCGCGCCAGCGGATCGACCGCCACGGTCGGCGCGGGCGCGAAGCTGATCGACGTGTACCGCGCGCTTGCCGCGAAGGGCGTGACGATCCCGGCGGGCTCCTGCCCGACGGTCGGCGTCTCGGGCCTGACGCTGGGCGGCGGCCACGGAGTGGTGTCACGGGCGTACGGCCTGACCTGCGACAGCCTCACCTCGGCAACGCTCATCACGGCGGACGGCAAGCAGCTGACGGCGAGCAAGACCGAGAACAAGGACCTGTTCTGGGCGCTGCGGGGCGCGGGGAACGGGAACTTCGGCGTGGTGACGGAGCTGACCTTCCGCACGCACGCGGCTCCCCAGGGTGTCTCGGCCTACATGACGTGGCCCTGGTCGAAGGCGGCGGCGGTCATCAAGGCGTGGCAGGAGTGGGGCCCCGACCAGCCGGACGAAATCTGGTCGTCGGCGCACATCGCCAACACACCGGGCGGCACGCCCACGGTCTCGGTCGCGTGCTTCTCCCTCGGCACGTACGGCGAACTCCAGAACGCGGTGGACCGCCTGGCCGACAAGATCGGCGCCCCGGCCCGCAGCGTCTCGCTGAAGCGGCGCTCGTACGAGGAGTCGATGGAGGTCTACGCGGGCTGCTCGTCCTTCTCGTCGGACGCCCAGTGCCACCTGCCGGGCGCGACGCCGGGCCGGAGCACGCAGGGTGCGCTGAACCGCGAGACGTACGCGGCGAGTTCAGACTTCTTCGACCGCTCGCTCTCGGCGGCTGGCATCCGCACGCTCCTGTCCCAGGTGGAGAACGTGACGGGCGCGAGCGGGGGCAGCATCGCGCTGACCGCTCTCGGCGGCGCGATCAACCGGGTCGACCCGACGGCCACGGCCTTCGTCCACCGCCGCTCGCGGATGCTTGCGCAGTACATCGCGTCCTGGCGCCCGGGCACCTCCGGCAAGCCGGCCCAGGCCTGGCTCAAAACCGCCCACGGGGCGATGGCCCGATACGCGTCCGGCGCGGCGTACCAGAACTACGCGGACCCGACGCTGAGCAACTGGCGCGAGGCCTATTACGGTTCGGCGGCGGGCCGCCTGAAGAAGCTCAAGAAGCAGTACGACCCGAACCGGTTCTTCGACTTCGCTCAGGCGTTGTGAGGAGCTGGAAATCCAGCCCGTCCGGCGTTTGAGGACATCTTGTCGGGGGTCCAGGGGGCGGAGCCC
>NZ_JBHTSF010000176.1:0-17677 GCF_042795295.1 Streptomyces sp. NPDC056486 | reverse complement strand
CACGAAAGCGGGCCACCCGAAACCGGTGGCCCGCTCTCATCTGCTGTGGAGCTAAGGAGAATTGAACTCCTGACCTCCTGCATGCCATGCAGGCGCTCTACCAACTGAGCTATAGCCCCTTGCTTGTCCGCCCGGTTCCCCCGGCGGCTTCGCCAACATTACACGGTCCTCAGGGTGCTCCACCAAATCGTTTCCGGTCTGTACGGATACGGCCGGTACTGTCAGCCTTCGTGACCGTGATCGCGCTTGTCGGCGCCCGCCGCCGCATGCCCCTCGCAGCCGGGGTGTGCCTGCTCTCCTTCACGGCCTTCTGGCTCGCGCAGCGCGCCGCGGACGTCTCGATGATCGACTTGATGGTCTACCGGGCCGAGGGCGAGACCGCGCGCGCGGGCGGCGACCTCTACGCACTGCGCACCACCGAGGCCCACCTGCCCACCACGTACCCACCGTTCGCGGCCCTGCTGTTCACCCCGCTGACGCTCCTGGACACGGCGGACATGCGCACACTGGCGACCCTGGGGAACCTGCTCCTCCTTGTGGCCTTCGCACATCTCTCGCTGCGCCTCATCGGACCCGCTCCGCGTACGGAGACCGCCCTGTGGGTGTCCGCGCTCGCCGTCTGGGCGGAGCCGGTGTGGACGACCCTGCGCTACGGCCAGATCAATCTGCTGCTCGCCGTCCTGGTCCTGTGGGACCTGTCGCGGCGCCCCGGCCACCGCTGGGCGGGCCTGGGCATCGGCATCGCGGCGGCGATCAAACTCACGCCCGCGCTCTTCGCGGTGTTCCTGCTGCTGACCGGCGCCGCCGAGGCCGCACGGCGCGGGCACTGGCGCGCTCCCGTGCGCCACGCGTGCGTGGCGGGCGTCTCGTTCGCCGGTGCGACGCTGTTCGCGGCCACCGTCCTGCCGGACGACTCCTGGCGCTTCTGGACCCGGATGATCTTCGAGGCGGGCCGGGTCGGGCTCGCCGAGGACACCGCGAACCAGTCACTGCGCGGGGTCCTTGCGCGGCTTCTGCACACCGATGAGCCCGGCATCCGGTGGGCGGTGGCCGCTGCGGTGGCCGGCGCGCTCGGTCTCACGGTGGCGGTGCGCGCGGCGCTGCGCGGAGAGCGCGCCCGGGCGGCGGTGACCTGCGCGGTGACGGCGCTCCTGGTCAGCCCGGTGTCGTGGTCGCACCACTGGGTGTGGTGCGTACCGATGGCGCTGCTCCTGTGGACGGAGGCGGTGCGCCGGGGCGGCCGGGCCCGGTGGGCGACCACCGGAGCCGCGGTCCTCGTCTTCTGTTCATACGCCCTGTGGTGGGTTCCTCACGGCGTGGGGCGGCTTGAACTTGACCAGAACTATGGCGAGATGACGCTGTCCGCCCTCTACGTAGGGACCGCTTTCGCGTTCCTGCTGCAAGGAGCCACAAGGAATCGGAGGCCGGATCCGATCGGGGATCAGGCCGTGGCGAAGGAATAGAAGCGCTTGAGCGTGCAGTGCTCGTCGAGGAGCCGTCCATAGATCGGCTCCCCTTCGAGCTCGCGGTACGTCTCGATGGGGTCGCCCTTTATGATCAGCGCCCGCGCGCACTCCTCGCACCAGTACTGATAGTCCGGGTTGACCGGTTCCATGTCGCGGACGATCGGCGTACCACTGCCGCACCAGTCGCACTTCCGCCTGTGTGCACCCATCGATCAGCTCCAGCTGCGGCCGCAGGCCGTGCACACGTACGAGACACCGCCGTTGTCGCCGAGCACTTGGGCGACATGGGACGAACCGCAGGACGGACAGGTGAGATGGGGGGTGATCGCCGCGAAGGGAGCGGCAGCGCGGCGTGGCGCGGCCACTGCGATGGGGCCGGCGGCCTCATCGAGGATGCTCGCAGGCATCGCTCTCCCTCCCGTCGGGTCACATTCGGTGGTCTGGCGCGGTCCCCTTCCGGCTGTCCGATTCTGCCACGCTCTGAGCGACCCGGTCAGCGACGGAGCCGTACCAGTCCGGACACGGCACCCAGCGCCGCCGCTCCGGCCAGGGCATATGCGCACACCTGGAGGGCGTCCGCGGATGAATACGCCCCTGGAGCCCCTTGTGACTCAAGCCGGTTGAGGAAAAGTGCGCCAAATCCCGCGACACCGATCAGCTGGCCGATCTGAGTGACCGTCGCGAGGAGTCCGCTGGCATCCGCGGCGTCCTCGGGCCGCACCGTGGAGAGCGCCCGGGTGAGCGTCGGGCTGAACCCCAGGGAGAGTCCCGCACCGATGCCCACGAAGGCCGCATACAGCCACAGTCCGCCCTGCCCGCCGTCCCGAAGGAGCAGACCCACCGCGACCGTCGACAGCGCGGTGAGCGCGAACCCACAGGGGATCAGTGCCCGTTGGGCCGCCGCCGGCCAGTGCCGCCAGGTCAGGCCGACCGCGCCGAAGACCACGGCGGTGGGCGCGAACGTCAGACCGGCGCGCAGCGCGCTGTAGCCGAGGCCGCCCTGGACGTGCAGCGTGAGCACGAACAGGAAGCCCGCGTTGACCGCCATCACCGTGGCGATACGGAAGACCGCGAGGCCCATGCCGGGGATGCGCAGGACCCGCGGCGCGATCAGCGGCGCGCCGCCGCCGCTGGCGAGCCGGGACTCGTATCCGCAGAAGAGGGTGAAGAGAACCACCGCCGAGCCCATGGAGAGCCAGGACCACAGCGGCCAGCCCTCCTGCTGGCCGAGCACCAGCGGCACGGTGAGCAGCGAGACCGTGGCGCCGAGCAGCACGAGCCCCGGCAGATCGAGCCCACGCGCCCGCCGCCCCTGAGCCCGCCGCACCTCCCCCGGCTCCCGGGAGGCGTCACGCGGCAGCACACGCCGAGCCATCATCAGCAGGACCACGCCGACCGGCACGTTCACCAGGAACACCGGACGCCATCCCGTGCCGAACAGGTCGGCGCTGACCAGGATTCCGCCGAGCACCTGCCCTGCGGCTGCCCCGACGGCGAGCACGGCCGCGTAGGCGCCGAGCGCCTTCGTCCGCGCCTCGCCGGTGAAGTTGCGCTGGATCAGGCTGAGGACCTGCGGGATGAGCAGCGCCGAGCCCACGCCCTGCAGCAGCCTGAAGGCGATCAACTCGCCCGTGCCCTGGCTGAGTCCGCAGGCGAGCGAGGCGGCGGTGAAGACCGCGAGGCCCGCGAGATAGACGCGGCGGTGGCCGAGGCGGTCGCCGAGCCGCGCGCCGGTGATCAGGAGCACGGCGTACGTGATGGTGTATCCGGCGATCACCAGCTGCAACCCGGCGCCGGAAGCGCCCAGTTCGACGCGGATGGTGGGCGCTGCGACATTGACGATGAAGGCGTCGAGCAGTGCCATGAACTGCGCGGCGATGACGACCGCGAGAATCCGCCCGGGGCGATTGTCAGTGCCGGGGGCTTTACTGAATGAGGGACTTGAATCAGCGGGATCAGCGGGATCCGCTGCGGTGGACGGGGTGGTCGTTGTCATGACACCGAGCGTGACGGCGAGTTGGTACGGGTAACGAGAGCCCGCTGATGCTGGTACTGACAGCACCTGGCAAAGCCCGGGACGTGGACCGACGATGGGGGACGTGACGACGATGGGGACGACTCAGCGACGAAGGCCCGAGCTCGCCACCTTCCTGCGGAGCCGCAGAGCCAGGGTGACACCTGCCGACGTGGGCATGCCGCCGGGCCTGCGCCGCCGCACACCCGGGCTGCGCCGCGAGGAGGTCGCCCAGCTCTCCGGAGTCGGCGTCACCTGGTACACGTGGCTCGAGCAGGGCCGCCCGATCAACGCATCGGCACAGGTCCTGGACGCCGTGGCGCGCACACTCCGCCTCGATCAGCCGGAGCGCGAGCATCTGTACCACCTGGCCGAGGTTCCGTACGCCCCGGACCGCGAGGCCGTCTCCCCCGAGGCCGTCGGCCCCGAGATCCAGGGCATCATCGATGCCCTCGACCCGCATCCGGCCGTGGTCTACAACGCGCGGTACGACATCCTCGCCACCAACCCCGCCTACCGCGACCTCTTCTTCATCCCGCAGGTGAGGGTCCTGCGCGTGCCGAACGTGCTGTGGACGCTGTTCATCGTGCCCGATCCCGTCTGCCCGCTGGTCTTCCGCGACGAGGAGCTGCCGGTGATGGTGGCGACACTGCGCAGTTCGTACGGACGGCATGTGGGCGAGCCCGCCTGGGAGGACTTCATACGCCGCCTCTCCGCCTCGAGCGCGCACTTCGCCGAGCTGTGGGAGAGCGGGAACGTGGCGCCGCCCGGACCGCGCGTGAAGACGTTTCGGCACGCGGCGGTCGGAGAGCTGCGGATGACGTCGGTCTCCCTGTCCATCAACGGCATGCCGGAGTGCCGGATCGTCGCGTACACACCCGACGACGAAGTGAGCCGGCTGCGGGCGGCCGAGCTTCGCGGGCTCAGGCCACCGGAAACGGAAGGATCCCGCCCTCTGATGAGGACGGGATCCGGATTGTGGAGCTAAGGAGAATTGAACTCCTGACCTCCTGCATGCCATGCAGGCGCTCTACCAACTGAGCTATAGCCCCGCGTGTTCTTCCCCCCGCTCGGCGGGCGAACAAGAAGAACTTTAGCCTGCACCGAGCCTGAATGTGAAATCCGGGTGACGGGCCCTCTCAGGCCCTCCCACCAGCGGCTCTCGCACCCGCCCGGTGCAGGGCTAATCGTCGTCGCCGAGCACCGGCTCCGGCAGCGTGCCGGCGTTGTGCTCGAGGAGACGCCAGCCGCGCGCGCCCTGGCCGAGCACGGACCAGCAGCAGTTGGAGAGCCCGCCGAGGCCCTCCCAGTGGTGGGACTCCAGGCCGAGGAGGCGGCCGATGGTGGTGCGGATCGTGCCGCCGTGGCTGACCACCACGAGCGTGCCGTTCTCCGGCAGCTTCTCGGCATGGCGAAGGACGATCGGGGCGGCCCGGTCGGCGACCTCGGTCTCGAGCTCGCCACCGCCGCGGCGCACCGATTCGCCGCGCTTCCACGCGTCGTACTGGTCGCCGAAGCGCGTGATGATCTCGTCGTGCGTCAGGCCCTGCCACTCACCGGCGTACGTCTCCTGGAGGCCCGCGTCGTGCGTGACCTCGAGGCCGGTGAGAGCGGCGAGCTCACCCGCGGTGGCCGCCGCCCGACTGAGGTCGGACGCCACGATGGCGTCCGGCTTCAGCGAGGCGAGCAGCCGGGCGGCACGCTTGGCCTGCGAGACACCGGTCTCGGTCAGCTCGATGTCCGTGGAGCCCTGGAAGCGGCGCTCCAGGTTCCAGGCCGTCTGGCCATGCCGCCACAGGATGATCCGGCAGCCGCGGCTGATCACCGAAGCTCACCGTCCAGGTCGGCTGCCTCCTCCTCGGCGCGCTGCTCGGCGTGCTCGGCGGCCTTGCCGCGGGTCGCGACGGCGTCCGCGGGGAGATCGATTTCGGGGCAGTCCTTCCACAGGCGCTCGAGAGCGTAGAAGACACGCTCCTCGCTGTGCTGGACGTGCACCACGATGTCCACGTAGTCCAGGAGGACCCAGCGGGCTTCGCGGTCGCCCTCGCGGCGCACCGGCTTGACGCCGAGCTCCTTGCTGAGCCGCTCCTCGATCTCGTCGACGATCGACTTGACCTGGCGGTCGTTGGGCGCGGAGGCGAGCAGGAAGGCGTCCGTGATCGACAGCACGTCGCTGACGTCGTACGCGATGATGTCGTGCGCGAGCTTGTCGGCTGCCGACTGCGCGGCGGCCTTGATGAGCTCGATGGAGCGGTCCGTGGCGGTCACTGGTGAGCTTTCCTTCAGGTGGTCAAGACACCCCAAGGGTCTCACGGACCGCCGACACCATCCCCGACGATCGCTGGATCACCCTGTCTGCTGCGTCACCCGGCCGGAAAAGCCCCGGCCCCGAAGGCTCGCGGCCCGGAAAACCCCCGGCCAGGAACGCTCCCGGCCGGGGTCCGCTCCGTCATCCCGCCTTGTAGTCCTGACCGAGGACGACCGACACATCCGCGTTCGTCGCGGTCTTGCCCTTGCGGACCGCGCTCTCCGGCAGGCCGAGCGTCTTGGCGACCTCGGTGGCCTGCGTCTTCTTGTCCGCTTCGGCGTACGTGACCTGCGATGCCGTCTGGGCCGTCGAACCCGCGCCGCTGTCGACGAAGGTGTAGCCGCCGTTGACCAGCGAGATCCGCGCCTCCTGCCCGGCGCCCTTGGTGCCGGAGGCGTTCTTGACGCCGACCCGTACGGCCGCGCCCTTCTCCGGGTTCTTGACGGCGCCGCCGAGGACCTCCTTGACCACGTTCGCGCCCGCCTTCTCCGAGAGCGTCCCGTCCTGCTGCACCGGGAGCGTCTGCGTGGAGTAGTCGCCGCCCTTCGCGCGGTCGGCGAGCTTGGCGAGGAAGGCGCCGAGGTCCTTCTCCTTGAGCGACGGGTCCAGGATCTGGGCAAGGGACTGGACCGTGGTCGTCGCGGCCTGCGGGTCGGACGACAGCTTCCGCAGGACGGCCTGCATGACCTGCCCGAACCGGCCGAGCTGTGCGGTCTCGGTCTCTCCCGACGCGCGGTAGGTGGCGTACGCGACGGCCATCGGGCCGCTCAGGGTCTGCTGCTCGCCCTTCTTCACGAGGGGCCCCTGGCCTTTCTTGGCCTTGGGGTCCGGCACGTCGGCGTCCGTGTCGACGTCGACGTTGCCGACCAGCTCGACGAGGTTGTTCAGGTAGGGGGTGTCGAGCCGCCACGTGCCCTCGACCTGGGTACCGAGCAGGCCGTCGATCGACTCGCGGGTACCGGTCGAACCGTCGTCGTCGACCGACTTGCCGAGCGTCGTCCCGGCGCCGTCGTCGTCCGTCACGGAGAGGGAGTTGGGCAGCAGGACGGTGGTGCCGCGCTTGGTCGTGGTGTTGTTCACCAGGAGCGCCGTGGAGGTGCCGCCGCCCTTGGTGTTGTGCAGGTGGACGACGATCACGTCGCGGTTCTGCGGTCCGGCCGCCGCGGCGGCGTCGCCGGACGTGTCGTCCGAGAGGCCGGGCAGCTTGCCCGCGTACCAGAGGTAGCCGACGCCGCCCGCGATCACGAGCGCGAGCACCACGACGAGGGCGACGACCCGGGAACGCCCGCGCCGCTTGGCCTCCTCGCGCCGCTCGGTGCGGCTCTCGGTGAACTTCAGCCAGTCGATGACGTCTTCGGACTCTTCGTCCGGCTCCTCGATGAAGGAGAACTGCTGGGTCTCGTACGCGGGATCGCGGCGCTCGGGCTCACGCCGGGCCTCGGGCTCCGGCTCCGGCTCGGGCTCCGCCTCCGGCTGCCGCGACTGCTGCGGGATCCAGCCGGTCTGCGTCTGCTGGGCGGCCTGCTGGTGGGCCTGCTGGGGCTGCTGGTGCTGGGCCTGCTGCTGGTCGTACGTGCCGTAAGAACCGGAGTCGTACGAAGAGTCGTACGACGGGACAGGGGGCTGCTGCCCGGTCGCGTACGGGTCGTAGCCGTAACCCTGCGGCTGCTGTTGCTGCTGCTGATGTTGCTGCTGGGCCTGAGCCCCGTACTGGTCGTACGAAGCCGAGGGCTGTACCTGCTGGTACACCGGCTGCCCATACTCGTCGTACCCGACGATCTGGTACTGATCAGCCGCGTACTCGCCCGCATACGGGTCGCCGCCCGCATACGGGTCGTACTGTCGGTCGTTCACCGGTGCCCCTCTCGGCTCAATCGCCGCGGTACAGCTCGCGCTTGTCGATATAACGCACCACACCGTCCGGCACCAGGTACCAGACGGGGTCTCCCTTGGCGACCCGTGCACGGCAGTCCGTGGACGAGATGGCGAGGGCCGGGACCTCCACAAGGGAGACCCCGCCTTCCGGGAGCCCGGGGTCGGTCAGCGTATGGCCGGGCCGGGTGACCCCGATGAAGTGCGCCAGGGAGAACAGTTCTTCGGTGTAGCGCCAGGTGAGGATCTGACCGAGGGCGTCGGCGCCGGTGATGAAGAAGAGGTCCGTGTCGGGATTGAGCGTGCGCAGATCGCGCAGCGTGTCCGTCGTGTAGGTCGGTCCGCCGCGGTCGATGTCGATACGGCTCACCGAGAACTGTGGGTTCTCGGCCGTCGCGATGACCGTCATCAGATAGCGGTCCTCGGCCGGGGACACCACCTTGTCGCTCTTCTGCCACGGCTGCCCGGTCGGCACGAACACCACCTCGTCGAGGTGGAACTGCGCGGCGACCTCCTGGGCCGCCACCAGGTGTCCGTGGTGGATCGGGTCAAACGTTCCGCCCATGACGCCCAGGCGGCGTTTGCCCTTGCTGGCCGGGCCGGTACCGGGACCGGTAGGCATGTCCTGCTCTCCCATGCGTGCAGACCCTACCGGCCCGATCGACGGGCTCTGTTTCAGCCGTCCGTTCCGTGAGACCGCTCAGCGGTCCCGGTTGAAGCGCGTGGTGATCCACAGGAGCAGCAGCAGCACGACGAACGCGCCACCACCGACGAAGAGAGGGTTGAGGCTTTCGTGGTTGCCCCCGTGCTCACCTTCGGCGGCGAGAGTGACCAACTGGGAGGCAGTGCTGTGGAGGCTCATCGTCGGCAGGACCTATCCGGTGGTGGGCGGGACAAAGACTTCCGGGCCATCGTATGCGGGGGCACCGGCCAAGCTCACGCCGACTCAGCTGTTGTGGTCTGCGTGGTCATCCTCTTCGCCCCCGCCGGGACGGCCTTCGCCCCCTCGCCCGGCGTCCGCACCCTGGCGGTAGCCGCGCAACAGGAACCACGCGCCGAGCACGCAGCCGACGACCATGACGATCAGCACGATGCGCAGCAGATT
The DNA here is from genome assembly GCF_042795295.1 of Streptomyces sp. NPDC056486. Classification (NCBI taxonomy): domain Bacteria; kingdom Bacillati; phylum Actinomycetota; class Actinomycetes; order Kitasatosporales; family Streptomycetaceae; genus Streptomyces; species Streptomyces sp. NPDC056486. The sequence continues at coordinate 8,912 of NZ_JBHTSF010000176.1, read as the reverse complement.
GCCCGCACCCTGCTCCTTGGCGGCCAGGGCGGCCGCCTCCGTGGCCCAGTGGTGGGCGGCGGCGCTGTGCTCCATGACGGCCATGACGGGCGACTCCATTCGCTGTGCTGCCCTGTCACGGTATCTCCGCCTAGGCTGGGACCCACCTCGGGGGCATGACTGGACGAGCATGGGGGATGGGGCATGACCGACGACAACGACCACGGCCGGCAGGACGGTGGCCAGGAGAACAGCGGCCACGAGAACGTGCCGAGCAGGCAGCGCAGGCGCTTTCCCGGCATCTCGTCACGGGCGTACGAACACCCGGCGGACCGTTCGGCCCTGGTGGCCCTGCGCAAGCTCACCGGCTTCGACACCGTCTTCAAGGCGCTCAGCGGGCTGCTCCCCGAGCGGAGTCTGCGGCTCCTGTTCCTCTCGGACTCCGTACGGGTCTCCGACGCGCAGTTCGCGCACCTCAACACCATGCTGCGGGACGCCTGTTACATCCTGGACCTGGAGAAGGTCCCGCCGATGTACGTGAACATGGACCCGAACCCGAACGCGATGTGCATCGGCCTCGACGAGCCGATCATCGTGGTGACCACGGGGCTCGTCGAGCTGCTCGACGAGGAGGAGATGCGCGCGGTCGTCGGCCACGAGGTGGGCCACGCGCTCTCCGGCCACTCGGTGTACCGGACGATACTGCTCTTCCTCACCAGCCTCGCGCTCAAGGTGGCCTGGATCCCGCTCGGCAACCTGGCGATCATGACGATCGTGACCGCCCTGCGCGAGTGGTTCCGCAAGTCCGAGCTGTCGGCGGACCGCGCCGGGCTCCTGGTGGGCCAGGACCTCAAGGCGTCGATGCGCGGCCTGATGAAGATCGCGGGCGGCAACCACCTGCACGAGATGAACGTGGACGCGTTCCTTGACCAGGCCAAGGAGTACGAGGCCGGGGGCGACCTGCGTGACTCGGTCCTGAAGATCCTGAACGTGCTGCCGCGTACGCACCCCTTCACCACCGTGCGCGCCGCCGAGCTGAAGAAGTGGGCCGAGACCCGCGACTACCAGCGGATCATGGACGGCCACTACCCCCGCCGCGACGAGGACAAGGACACCTCGGTGTCGGACTCCTTCCGCCAGTCGGCCTCCAGCTACGCGGACGACGTACGCGGCAGCAAGGACCCGCTGATGAAGCTGGTCAACGACCTCGCGGGCGGCGCGGGCGACCTGGGCGGCAAGCTGCGCGGGAAGTTCACCGGACAGAACGGCGCCCCGCCCTCAGAGGACAAGTAGCCCGACGAGTAACCCGACAAGCAGCCCTCAGAGCGAAGGCAACGCTCAGAGCGAAGGCTGGGCGCTCCCGGCCAGCGAGCCGCACAGCGCCGTGGCGGCGCCCGTCGCGTACGGGTCGGTGCCCGCGGGGCCGCCCGCCTTCGCCTTCTGTCCGGCGAGCAGCGGCCGCAGCTGGTTCGCCGCGTCGGCGGAACAGGCGAGCGGGCCCGCCTGCATGTACGACACGAGCAGCTCGGCCTGGTGCATCCGCAGGTCGTCGCGGTCGAAGCGGAACTGCAGCTCACGGCGGACGGTGAACAGCGAGGCCTTGGCGTGCTCGCCCTTGGCGTCCTTGCCGACGGGACGCAGCGCGTAGACGAAGGTGTGGTCCGAGGTCACCTCGAGGGTGTTCTTGTCCGTCTCGGTGACGCGCAGCGTGCCGTGGACCCGGATGCCGGGCGCGGCGAGGGCCGTCTTCGTCGGGTCGAAGCGCACCAGCCAGCCGGTGGGCGCGTGCCGCCCGTCCGCCGTCGGGTGCGCGAAGCTCTCGTCGAACTGGTCGAGCTGCTGCGGGTCGAGCAGGATCCGCGCGGAGCGCACGGTGCCGCCGGTGAGGACGTCCGGGTCGAGCGATGACTCGACCAGGTAGTCCTTGGCGGTGGTCAGCGCGGACATGACCTGGCCGTCCGAGAAGTGCGGTGTGCGGTGCGCCGACGGGAGGTTGATGCCCGACGCGCCCACCCGGAACTGCGCGGCCGGGCTGTGCGCGTACAGCTCGGCCGGCTTCTCGGCGCCGGGCACGGGCCCGGGCGGTGCGAGCGGTATGACCGTCATCCGCAGCGGCTCGGGGCGCTGTGCGACCGGGGTCTGGTACGGGTGGCGTACGCCCATGTAGATCGCCGTGCCGAAGGCGACGGCTATCAGCAGGACGAGGATCACGGCCTGTTTGGAGAAGTGCCGGTGGCGCACGGCACGGCGGCGCACCGCGTGTGTGTGATCGTCCATGCGCTCCTGCGCGGAGTACTCCTGGAGCCGCGCGGCGCGGACGAACGACTCGTCGAACACGACGGATCGATACTCGTCCTCACCACCGGCGGGAGCGCCCTCGGGTGTCCCCTCGGGTGGTTCTCCTTGCCCGCCCATACCTTCAGGGTAGGTCTCCGCGCGGTCAGGTAAACGCCCTGGTACACGACAAGTTCTGACAACTTCTCACGGGGTGCGCGGCGCCGCGGACACCGGCGGCGGGTCGTACTCCGCGGAGGCGGACGGCTCTGTGGACACGGGCGGCGGTATCGGGTCCTGCCGACTCGTCGACGCGCCGCGGTAGACGGCGGTGAAGGCGAGTGCGACCATGCCGACGCCCATCAGGATGGCGAGCATCCAGGCGACGGGGCGGTGCCAGCGGTTGTGGCTTCCGTAGCCGCCCTGGCGGCCGTACCCGTCCTCGGTGAACTCCCGTTCGTAGACGTCGTCGAGGTCGGGGTCGTGACCGAACTCGCCGCCGTCGTCGGGGCCGAAGCCTTCGTCGTAGAGGTCGTCCTCCGGCGAGTCGCGGCCCGGGCCCCGGGTGCGGGCCCGGCGATTCTCGGCCTCGCTGGCCTCGGCGCGCGCCTGGGCGGCGGCCAACAGCCGCTCCACCGCGGTGGGTTCATGCACTTTGGCGGACTGGACGAAGTCCTCGTCGAAGACCACGGAGGCGAACTCTTCGTCCGCACCCCCGCGGTCGTGGTCGTCGTCGGGCTCCCAGCCGTCAGGGAACGACGGCGTGCCCCCCACGTCCTCCGGCACACTTCCAGGGTAGCCCGGAAGGGGCAATCTGGGCAGACGGTGCGGGAATTGGCACGTGCGGGAATTCAGCGGGTGTGGCCGTCTCCGGTGACGATGTACTTCGTCGACGTCAGCTCGGGGAGTCCCATCGGGCCCCGGGCGTGCAGCTTCTGCGTGGAGATGCCGATCTCGGCGCCGAAGCCGAACTGGCTGCCGTCCGTGAAGCGCGTGGAGGCGTTCACGGCGACCGTCGTGGAGTCCACGAGCTGGGTGAAGCGGCGCGCGGCCTGCTGCGAGGTGGTGACGATCGCCTCGGTGTGCCCGGATGTCCACAGGCGGATGTGCTCGACGGCCTGCTCCAGGGAGTCGACGATGCCCGCCGCGATGTCGTACGAGAGGTACTCGGTCTCCCAGTCCTCCGTGGTCGCGGGCACGACGGTGGCCTTCGAAGCGTCGGCATACGCGATGAGGCGCTCATCCGCGTGCACCGTGACCCCCGCCTCTGCCAGGGCGTCCAGGGCGCGCGGCAGGAAGGCGTCGGCGATGTCCGCGTGCACCAGGAGCGTCTCGGCGGCGTTGCAGACGCTGGGGCGCTGGGCCTTGGAGTTGATGAGGATGTCGACGGCCATGTCGATATCGGCGTGGGCGTCCACGTACACATGGCAGTTGCCGGTGCCGGTCTCGATGACCGGGACGGTGGACTCCTCGACGACGGTCTTGATCAGCGAGGCGCCGCCGCGCGGGATGAGGACGTCGACGAGACCGCGGGCACGCATCAGCTCGCGCACGGAGTCACGGTTCTCGCCCGGGACGAGCTGGACGGCGTCGGCGGGCAGCCCGGCTCCGTGGACGGCGTCGCGCAGCACGCGGACGAGCGCCGTGTTCGATTCGTACGCCGATGACGAGCCCCGCAGGAGCACCGCGTTGCCGGACTTCAGGCAGAGCGCGGCGGCGTCCACGGTGACGTTCGGACGGGCCTCGTAGATGATCCCGACGACGCCGAGCGGGACGCGGACCTGGCGCAGGTCGATGCCGTTGGGCAGGGTCGAGCCGCGGACGACCTCGCCGACGGGGTCGGGCAGGGCGGCCACGTCGCGCACGTCGGCGGCGATGGCGCGGACCCGCTCCGGGGTGAGCGTCAGACGGTCGACGACGGACTCGCTCGTCCCGGCCTCGCGGGCGCGTGCGGTGTCCTTGCCGTTGGCCTCGATGATCTCGGCGGTGCGCACCTCGAGGGCGTCGGCGATCGCCAGGAGCGCGTCGTCCTTGGCGGCTCGCGGCAACGGCGCGAGCGTCGCGGCGGCGCCACGGGCGCGGTAGGCGGCCTGGGCGACGGGCGAGAGGTTGTCGTACGGCAAGCCGGAGAACGGAGGCGTGAGGGACGTCATGACCGCAGCGTAATGGGGAGCGGGCAGGGTCCACCCGCCGTTTCAACAGCCGAGACCACAGCCGGGACCACAGCGTCAGGGGCCGGGACCACCGCGCTCACGTCGGCTCAAAAGGGGTGCACGCCCACCGGGGTCGCTGGAAGCGGACCGTACCCTTCCGCGATCCGGTGGTGGTACGTGTCGCGATCGATGACTTCAAGCCCCACGATCTCCCACGGCGGGAGCTGCGCGCTCTGCCGGTGCTCGCCCCAGAGCCGGAGCGCGACCGCTGCCGCGTCGTGCAGGTCGCGGGCCTCTTCCCAGTACCGGATCTCCGCGTGATCGGGTGCATACCTGCTGGTCAGCAGAAAGGGGTGGTCGTGGGCGAGCTGTTCGAGACCCCGCCTGACCTCTTTCAGCGGGGCTTCGCCGCCGGAGACGCTCAGGGTGACGTGCCACAGACGGGGCACGTCCACCGTCCCGCCCTCCTGGCTCTCGTCCGTCTCGCCCGCCGCTCGCACGTCACCGGTGTAGGTCGCCCCCGCGGCGACGCTGGTCAGGGAACGCTCAGCCGACGTGCGGGACGACGCTCCCGAACGCACTCGTCTCACGACGGCCTCCTCTACGCAATGGTGGTGCGGATACGCAATGGTCGTGCGGAAGTGTCTGGAACAAAGTTGAGCAGGCCAAGCGCCCCCGCGGGGCGGTTTTGGGGAGTTTCACCTCGCAGGGGCCGGTCGGCGCCCGGCGTTCGCGCTTGTTTTCGGCCGGGGACGGATGAGGCGGCTGTGACAGGTGCCGCGCCGGACCACAGGTGCCGCGCCGGACTAGTCGTGCAGGAGAGCCAGGTCGTCGCGGTGTACGACTTCCCGCTCGTACGCCGGTCCGAGCTCCCGGGCGAGATCCCGCGTGGAGCGGCCGAGGAGCTGGGGAAGCTCCTTGGCGTCGAAGTTCACCAGACCCCGTGCCACGGCGCGCCCCGCGGTGTCCCGCAGCTCGACCGGGTCCCCCGCGGCGAAGTCGCCCTCGACCGCCGCGATGCCCGCCGGAAGGAGCGATTTGCGCCCCTCGACGACCGCGCGCACCGCCCCGTCGTCGAGCGTGAGGGCGCCCTGCGGCTCGGAGGCGTGCTGGAGCCACAGGAGCCGGTCGGCGGAGCGTCGGCCCGTGCGGTGGAAGTACGTCCCGGTGTCGCGGCCCGCGAGGGCGTCGGCGGCGTGGCTCGATGAGGTCAGGACGACCGGGATCCCGGCCGCCGCCGCGATCCGTGCGGCCTCGACCTTGGTGACCATGCCGCCGGTGCCGACGCCCGCCTTGCCCGCGCTGCCGATCTGGACGTGCGCTATGTCGGCGGGTCCTGTCACCTCGGAGATCCGGGAGCTGCCCGGCTTGGCCGGGTCGCCGTCGTAGAGGCCGTCCACGTCGGAGAGCAGGACGAGGAGGTCGGCGTGGACGAGGTGGGCGACGAGGGCGGCGAGCCGGTCGTTGTCGCCGAAGCGGATCTCGTCCGTCGCCACGGTGTCATTCTCGTTCACGACGGGCAGCGCGCCCATCGCCAGGAGCTGGTCCAGGGTGCGGGACGCGTTGCGGTGGTGGGCGCGGCGGGCCATGTCGTCGGAGGTGAGGAGTACCTGCCCGACGCGTACGCCGTAGCGGGCGAAGGAAGCCGTGTAGCGGGCCACGAGAAGCCCCTGGCCGACGCTGGCGGCCGCCTGCTGCCTCGCGAGGTCCTTGGGGCGCCTGCGCAGGCCGAGCGGCGAAAGTCCGGCGGCGATGGCACCGGACGAGACGAGCACGACCTCGCGCTCCCCGCCGCTGCGGCTCTTGGCGAGCACATCGACAAGCGCGTCAACGCGATCGGCGTCCAGACCTCCCGACGCGGTGGTCAGGGACGAGGACCCGACCTTGACGACGATCCTGTGGGCCTCTGCGATGCCCTGCCTTGCCCCAGCCACGCTTTTCCCCAATGATCCTGAAGATCCCATTCCCTGCCGGACCAGCCAATCTACGCGAGTGCCCAGGTGGGGTGCCCCCGCATTTCGAGGGGCGGACCTACGACCCCCCTGATGCGAAAACCGGCCCGATGGTTCAGTACCTTTGCCCCTTTTTCCGGTGATTGTCGTCACGGAAGATTGCTACCGGGCCACCGCACGTCATACGGTCAGTGGTCGACTTCCCCGCTTTCCCTCGACTCCCCCCATCCGATCCCCCGCCAGGAGCCCAAGCCCGTGCCCTCTGCCGGACTCGCACCCCGCCGCATCGTGCAGCTCACCGCGCTGTTCGCGATGTTCGCGCTCTTCACGGCCCAGCTCGTCAGCGCGCTGATCCCGTACGTACCGGTGTTCATCGCCGCGTCGGCGGCGAATCTCGCGCTCGACGTCTATCTGCAGTACAAGCAGCCGGGGCTCCTCTCCCTCCTTGGCAAGATCCGTTTCGATGTCACCGTCAGGCAGCTCCTGCGCGACATGCTGATCCTGGTCGGCCTGCTGCGCATCGACGGCATCGAGCCGCTCGCCGAGCAGTCGCCGCTGACCATCTCGCTGCTTGCCTTCTACTTCCTGCACTTCGGCTGCCAGGCCACCGCCATACTGGTGCGCCGCACCCGCCAGCTGCCGATCGTCACGCGCAACATCGACGCGTCAGAGCTGCACCTGACCGCGGCCCCGCCGCGGATCCTCTCGCGCCGCCAGGCCCACCGCCTCCTCACGTTCTCGATCCCCGGCACGGCCGGTCTGCTGGCCACCGCGGGCACCACGGACGCGTACTGGGGCGGCATCGGCCTCGGGATCTCCATCGCCCTGATGGGTATCGGCGCGATCTACCTCGCCACGTGGCTGCTCCCCAAGAAGCGCGCGAAGAACGACCAGAAGGTCATGGAGTGGCTGGACAACTGGCTGGCCGACTACCAGCCGTCCGTCGCCATGTACTTCTCGGGCGGCGCCACGTCCGCGTACCAGGCGAACATGTGGCTCTCCACACTCTCCAAGCTCGACGGCAAGCCGCTGATCGTGCTGCGTGAGCGGTTCATGGTGCAGAAGATCGACGCGACGGACGTCCCGATCATCTGCTTCCCGAAGGTCGCGACGATGTTCTCCCTGGAGACGTCGACGCTGAAGATGATGCTGCACCCGGCTAATGCCGCGAAGACCTCGCAGGTCCTTCGGATCCCCACGATCAAGCACGCCTTCATCAACCACGGCGAGAGCGACAAGCTGTCCTCCTGCAACCCGTACGCGAAGGCGTACGACGAGGTGTGGGTGGCGGGCCCCGCCGCACGCGACCGCTACCAGGCCGCCGACGTCGGCGTCGAGGACAAGGACGTGGTCGAGGTCGGCCGCCCCCAGCTGTCCCCGATCCTGCGCTCCACGGGCGCCCCCACGGGTCCGTTCACGACCGTCCTGTACGCCCCCACCTGGGAGGGCTGGGACGGCAACCCCGGCAACACGTCGGTGACCCTCGCGGGCGAGAACATCGTCCGGCACCTCCTCGCCGACCCCGGCGTGCGGCTCATCTACAAGCCGCACCCGATGACCGGCTCTCAGGACCCGAACGCCGGCGCCGCCAACGAGCGCATCAAGACGATGATCCGCGAGGCCACCGTCAAGCGTTCCGGCGAGCGTCCCGGTCAGGACGCCTTGGCCGAACTGGCGCTCCGCACGGGTGAGTTGGACCGGCTGACCTCGACCGCGTTCCGCAAGAGCGTGGACGAGATGGAGCGCATGATGCTCCAGGGCACGCCGGACGGCGACCAGCAGGTGGCTGTCGCCGAGGCGACGGCCGCGTGGGAGGCGGCGTACTGGGCGTCGTTCCCCGAGTGGGAGCACCAGATCATCACCACCGCGCGCCCCGCGATCTTCTCCTGCTTCAACCAGGCGGACCTGCTGATCAGCGACGTCTCCTCGGTCGTCTCCGACTGGCTGACGAGTGAGAAGCCCTACGCGGTCGCCAACACGTCCGGCATGTCCGAGACGGACTTCCGCTCGGGCTTCCCGACGGTGAGCGCGGCGGCGATCCTCTCCCCGACCGCCGAGGGCATCCCGGCCCTTCTGGAGGCCGTCCACTCCCCGGAGAAGGACACCCACGCCGAGGCCCGTGCGGCCCTCAAGGAGCACCTCCTGGGCCCCTCGGACCCGCCCTCCCTTGTCCGCTTCAACGAGGCGGCCCTCGCGCTCTCGGCCAAGGCCGACGAGCGCCGGGTGCGCATGGCGACCCGCATCGACGCGGAGATCCCCGGCCAGCGGGCCGCGGAGGACGCGGCGGAGGAAATGGAGTCCGACCCGACCGAGCAGAACGGCGCGGAAGACTCCGTCACGGCATAGCCCCGTAAGGGGCGCGGGGCTGTCACATTTGCGGCTCCGCCGCGTGGGCGCGACAGGCCCCGTAAGGGGCGCGGGGAACTGCGCGACAAGCCCCCACGCACCCGCACGGTGAACGAACAAGAGAAGGGCCCCGGAGCAAAAGCTCCGGGGCCCGTCTCACTGTCCAGCGGTCCGGGGCGCCCCCGCCCGAACCAGCCGAGAACCTGTC
>NZ_JBHTSF010000175.1:0-17891 GCF_042795295.1 Streptomyces sp. NPDC056486 | reverse complement strand
GTCTGGTAGACGGACCTGGGCGGCTACGCCGAGGCGCGCGGCGGCTGCCATGCCACGTGCGCCGAGGACGAAGGGGCTGGCCAGATGGACGAGGCCGGCGCGGTGCGCGCTCAGCGCCGCCGACAGGCGCCGACTGGGCAGCGCCACCCTGACCTGCGGATACCCGGGCAAAGGCAGGGAGGGGACACGGACGACGGGGCAGGGCGCACCGGCATCGGCTGCGGCGTCCGCTCCGGCCGCGGGGGCCGGAGCGATGACCAGGGGGTCGTGACCGCGCGCGACGAGCTGCCGGGCGGTCTGCACGGCGCAGTGCGCCACGCCGTTGACGTCGGGAGTTCTGTATCCAGTGACCGTTGTTGCTAGGGGTCGTTACTCCGTTCGTGACGGAGATCTTGAGTGATGCCCGCAAGTGGCAGGTACATCGGTACGAGCCAAGTCGATCCTTCGAGGAGTTGGCTGGGCAACTGGGGCACATCGCTCCGGACTGGGATTCGTGGGGCCGTCGTTTCGGCGTTCGGGACGGCCAGCGGTTCCTGATCGACCCGGGCGGCAGGCCGGATCTGCGTGTCAACTCCTGCCTGGCCTCTCCCAAGTGGCGCAATCTTGGGTGGCGTACGTACCGCGACTACGCGTACTCCGTCGGGGTGTGGCTGAACTTCCTGGTGTCCTTGGATGTCAACTGGTGGGACGCAGTCGAGGAGGATGCCGAAGAGTTCATGTTCTGGCGCGTCACCGACCCCACCAATGAGTGCAGAGTCCAGACGAATTCGTTCTCCCGGGATCTCGCGGCACTGAAGAAGTTCTATCGGTGGATGGGGCCGCGCTACGGAGTCGCGGACCCGTTCCATGACATCGACGCTCCCAGGTCCTCGCGCCAGGAGGACGTCAAGTGGCTTGATCCTGGCGGCTATGCACGGTGGCGTGACCTGGGCATCCGCGGGATGGACCTATCGGGACGTCCAGACCAGTGGTGGCGGGGGCGCAACGAACAGCGGGACGCGACATTCTGTGACGGCCTCTACGGAAACGGGTTGAGGGTTTCGGAGTGGGCGAGTGTGGTGCTGCCCGAGCTTCCTTCCTACGACCGCCGCCGCGGCTACCACACCTGCCAGTTGGCGGACGCCTGCGCCAAGGGCGGGTACGGGCATGCGTACTGGACACCACGCTCGGCGATGCAGAGTCTGCTGGCTTACACGGAGGGCGCCCGGGCGGCCGCAGTGCGGAGGGCTCAGGCCGCCGGCCGCTATGAGCGGGTGGACGGGGTGCGGATTGTGCTGGCCACGCATGGCTCCAAGGCGGTGACGCTGGAAGGGGCTCGCGGCGGCATCGAGCGGAAGGCCTGGAACGACATCGGGCCCCGGACCCGGCTGAGGTTGTTCCGGCAGACCGCGCAGGGCCTGGAGCCGGTGGCCCTCTGGCTGAACGAGGACGGACTGCCGCGCGACGGGCGGGGCTGGGAGCACACCTTCGACGTCGCGAACGAGCGGATCGCGATGCTGGGCCTGAAGAGCTTCACCTGCACCGCCCATATGCTCCGGCATTCCTTCGCCCTGAAGTGGTACGCGATCGGCAAGCTGGTGCACGCCGCGCGGCTCGGGCACCTCTCGGCGGACGAGCAGCGGGATTTCCGCGAACAGTTCGGCGACACCTGGCACCTGGTCCAGACGATGCTGGGGCACCGCCAGGTCGAGACGACGAAGAACGTCTACCTGGAGCCCTTCCGGGCCCTCGACGTCGAGCTGCTGCTGGCTCACGCAGACGGCTTCCCGATCGAGGCCTTCATGGCGGACGTGTTCACGGGACATCCGCGGGTCCGCACTGATCCGCTGGCGGTTGCCCGGTGAGCGGTCGGGGCCGAAGGGCAACTCTGCCTGCGGGCAGAGCCAGAACACAGCGTGGACGACTGGCAGACACCGACGGACGGCTGGTGGTTCGCTGCTTCAGCCAGGACGGCGAAGAGCAGAAGGATTTCGACTTCTCCAGGTTTGCCACGGACGCGCAGCTACGGGATGCCCTGATGGCCGCGTTCGTCAAACGCGTCGCCCCCGGGGGCGGCCTCACGTCGCTGGCGTCGTTCAACAGCGTCTACTACGGCTTGAAAAAGTTCGACCATTTCCTGGCCGCCCTGCCCTGGCCTCCTCGTGAGCCGTCCCAGGTGGCGCCTGAGCACTTCGACTCGTTCTACGAGTATCGGAAAGGGCAGGTCACGTCGGCGGCCTTGGAGATTGCCGAGCTCAAGCGGCTCCTCGTCAAGGTCGACGGCATCAGCGTCGAACTGGCTGGGCGGCTGGCGCGGTCGATGCCCAGACGCCCGGACAACGAGGCCAAACAGAGTTACAGCCGGGCCGAGCTCAAGCGGATTGCGGACCAGGCCCGCGCGGTTCTGCGGGCGGCCGCGATTCGAATTCGGGAGAACCGGGAGATCCTGCGGCAGTTCAGGGAAGGGGAGCTCGACCCAGGCCGTGACCAGAACCTGGTACGTCGGCTGCAACTCCTGGATTCTGTCGACCGATTCGCCGACGTGCCCCGACGAGTCAGAGGGAAGGGCTGGGGTCCAGAGAGGCCCTGGCCCCATCCCTGGGTGCAGCTTCGGGGGTCGGTCCAAGAGATCGTGTCGTGGCTTCACCTGACCACGGATGAACTCGCGGCCGGGGCCGTTCTTCTGGGGGTAATGACCGGAGAGAACCCAGACGTGATCTTCAAAGTGCCAGCCGTACACCACCGCGCGGACGGCAGCACCGGTGCGACCGGTACGGCGATCGTCGACCTCGTCAAGCCACGCCGGGGGCGACGTGCTCATATGACGCTCGCGCTGTCCGAAGTGCCGGACTGGATCAGCGTCCCGGAGGCCCCAGAGGAGGTCTCGGCCCGCGACGAACTGCACACCCCCTTCGGGCTCTATGTCCTCCTGCATGAACTGACGGCTCGTTCACGGGCGATGACAGGCGGAAACCGGCTACTGGTCGGCTACCACGCCAAGAGCGGCGCGGGCGTCGGCCGGGGAGTGCGGGCGCTCTCCGGCGGCAGTGGCCGCGTCACGCGACTCGGCCAGGCCTGGGAGCTGATGGCCGATCCCGTCGTCGGCGAAGACGGCAAGCCGCTACCGCCGGCGCCGTTGCCTCTGCGGCTGGAGCTGCTGCGATTGACCTACATCGAGCTGCACCAGAAACCTGTCGCGCACACCGAGCGGACCGCAGCGACGACCTACCTGGCCCGCAATCGGGGCAACGTGGCCGAGTACCAGAGGGTCGTGGCGGAGACGCTCATCGCTGAAGTCACCAAGGCCCGCACCCGCGGCAAGGTCGCCACGATGTCTGCCGAGGACGTGGAACGGGCCCGTGCGACCCCCGAGACCGTCGCCGTCGAGCAGGGTGTGGACCCGGCGACGCTCAAGCGCATGCTCGCCGGGGAGCTGGACACCGTTCTGACGGCATGCAGCGACAACAAAAACGGTCCCCACGCACCGCCAGGGGAGCGCTGCCGGGCCTCCTTCATGCTCTGCCTTGAGTGCGAGTGCGCCAGGGCCTTGCCCCGGCATCTGCCCGTCCAGGTCGTGGTCCACGACCGTCTCGCGGAACGGCGCGAGCAGATGGACACCCTCCAGTGGGCTCAGAGGTTCGCCGCCCCACATGCCCAACTCGCCGACCTGCTCGACCAGCACGACGAGGCGGCCGTCGAGGATGCACGCCACCAGGCCGGCGCCGCCGAACATGCCCTGGCCGACCGCTTCCTCAACCGGGAGCTTGACCTGCGATGACGACACCCGAACGGCAGCTGCCCCATAACGACATCCCCGACGGAACCCAGTGGCCAGGATCTGACACGCTGGTGCTGCTGAACCGACAACTGCACCCCGAGGCCGATCCGTCCAAGCTGTCCCGCTTTCGTGACGACTACTGGGATCTCAACCCTGCGATCTTCGAGCATCACAAGCGCTCCAGCAGCCTGAACTTCATCCTGATTCCCGCCGAGTTGCGCCAGGCCACGAAGTACTACATCTGGCAATTGCTCAACCACCCCGAGCCCCGCGCAGTCGCGAGCCGACCAGGACGGCTGTCCGTGGCCACCGTCACGATCCTGTTCCCGGCGTCGCTGCAATTCGTACTGAAGTGGCTGGCCGAGCAGGGCGTCACCGAGTTCCGCGAGATCACCCAGCCCCTGCTTGACGACTACCTCGAAGCACTCAAGGACGAGGAAGTCAGCATCGACCGCTGCTACCGCCGCCTCACCGAGATCCGCAGGCTCTGGGCCTACCGGGACATCCTGCCCGCGAGCATGAGGCTGCCAGATGCTCCGCCCTGGGCGGGAGAAGACACCCGGGACCTCCTGGGCCGCACGCGGGGGGACCGCGAGAACCGCACGCGCCGGATCGGCGAAGCCACCATGCAGATGCTCCTGTGCTGGGCGATCCGCTTCGTCGAAGACTTCTCCGAGGACATCCTGGCCGCGCACGCCGAGCACCTTGACTTGCACAGCAGAATGCCGGAAGCGCGGCGCAGGGCGCGGTTGACGGGCCAGGGTGGGCACCGATCCGGGGAACTGAAACAGAAGGTCGTCGCCTATCTGGAAGACCTGCGTCGGCGAGATGAGCCCCTCCCCGGCCGACGCCGAGAAGACGGCGCCCTGGAGATCCACTGGCAGCACCTGGCGGCTGTGCTGAACTGCAATGCCCAGATTCGGTACACCGTCCCCGGGCGGATGGTGATCGAGTCCGGGCTGCCGGTCGGGGAACAGGCCTACCTCGATGCCCCCATCACCGGCCTGCTCGACGGCCGCCCCTGGCGATCCACCCGCATCGGCCGGGACGAAGCATCCAGGCTGGCCAGGCTCCTCAGTACCGCGTGCTTCGTCATCGTGTCCTACCTTTCAGGCGCGAGGGTCGGAGAGGTGCTCAACCTCCGGCGCGGCTGCACGAAGCGTGACCCGGCCACCGGGCTCTGGCTGATGGAGGGCCTCTACTTCAAAGGCGCCGAGGACGAGGACGGCAACAAGATCCCCGAGGGCCAGATACGGCCCGACCCGTGGGTCGTCATCGACCTTGTCGCCGGCGCGATCAGCGTGCTGGAGCGGCTCCATCCCCACCCTGTCCTCTTCGTCAACCGGATCGAGCCGTATCTGAATCGCTCCCGGGGCAGCAAGCGCCACGGCGAGGCCCGCAGCGACCGCGTCATGGCCTCGGACCTGGCGTCGTTCACCACCTGGGTCAACGCCTACTGCGCGCAATCCGGCAGGAGTGACGGAATTCCGGATGACGCCCGCGGAGCCTTGGCCCCCAGCCGGTTCCGGCGCACCCTCGCCTGGTTCATCCGGCGCAGGCCGAGGGGACTGATCGCGGCCTCAGTCCAGTACGGCCACGCGCATACACAAATGCTCCAGGGCTACGCCGGCTCCTACGAGTCCGGCTTCCCGGACGAATACGCCTTCGAGGACTGGCTCTTCCGTCTGGAAGGCCTGACCGAGGACGAACAGGCCCTCGCGCGGGGCGAGTACGTCAGCGGGCCCGCTGCCGACGCCTACCGCTACCGGATCGCCGCCGCGAGCCGAGAGTTCGGCGGCCGCGTCCTCAAGAAGGAGCGCCAAGCCCGCGACCTCCTCGGCAACCCCCTGCTACAGATCCATCATGGCAAGGGCATGACCTGCGTCTTCGACCCTGCCACGGCGGCCTGCCAGCTCCGTGGTTCCCTCGGCGACCCGATGGTCACTCCCGACACGGATGACTGCCGTCCCAAGTGCCCCAACCTCGCCCGCACCGACCGCGACATCGTCCAGGTCGAGCGACAGGCCAAGGAGCTCGCAGAGATCGTCGACGACGCTCTCGCACCACCCATCCGCCATGCACGCGAGCAACACGAGCTGACCCGGTTGCAGACGATCATCCGCACCCACCGCGAAGGAGTCGATCCCCGATGACCAAGTTCCCGATGGACAACGAGACGGACCCTGTCCGGCGCTCGATCATCGCGGCGATGAACCGCCTCTTCGCAGGCACTCCCCAGCGGTCGAACGGTCGACTCAACGTCACGCAGTTGGCTGTCGAGGCCGACGTCAAGCGATGGCATCTGACGCACCAACACCCCGACTTGAAAGACGCCTTCCAGAAGCAGGCCGCCAGGGACGAAGTGAAGAGGGCAGACCATACCCGTTCTGCGGACGCCCTCGGCGAACTCAAGAAGAAGCACACCGAGCTCCAAGCTCACTGCCGGTCCCTGGAGTCACGGCTTCAGATCTACGCGGCGGCCCTCAACCTGCTGTCCCTGGAGAACGCGGCCCTCTCCGGGCGCGATGTCGACGCCGCCAAGATCAGAATGCTGCCGCGAGAACGCCAGCCCAGACACTGACGCATCACGCGCATGAGCACGGCCGTCCCATACCGCCGCCTCAGCTCGCCAATCCAGTGGCGAGTTGAGGGCCTCGTCGGTGCATACTGCCGCATGGCAATGATGTTGGGAGACCTACTCAATGAGAGCAGGACCAAAGGGTGGGCCGCAGGCCCAGGGCACATAGCCCAGGTCCAGCGTGAGGCCGCGATGCTTGGGTGGACTGAGGTTCCAACGCGGCGCGGTGGCCCAACCGTCACCACCTTGCGTCCCGTCGACCCGGCGAAGGCAGAACCTAATTCTCTCAGCGCCCGATACGGCAAGGGAGCTCAGCCCCTGCACACCGACGGCGCACATCTCCCCGACCCTCCCGACATCGTGGTCCTCGCATGTGAAACAGCCAGCGCGACGCCAACGCGTCTCTGGAACAGGAGGAGCCGGGATGGACACTTCATCTCGGTGATGCCGGACTTCTTGCGGCACGGCGTGTTTCTGATCAACAGCGGTAACGACAGCTTCTTTGCTACGACCCTTGCGAGCGGGCGGCTGCGTTACGACCCGGGGTGCATGTCGCCCTGCGACGCGCGAGCACGACGGGTAGTGCAGTTCTTTGACGAAGCGGAGAACGCTTCGATTGAGCACGAGTGGAGCGAGCCTGGGCAAGTGCTCTTGATCAACAATCGTCTAGCTCTACATGCCCGGGCCTCTGCTGCCCACGAGCCGCAGAGAGAAGTCCAGCGGCTCAGCTTCCACCTGAAACGCGAGGCGTCATGAGCAGGCCGTTCGATCACGAGGCTCTTTGGATGAAGGCGAAGCTCTTCCTCAACCGTGCCATGGATGACGACTTCAGGTCGTTCGATGAACAAGCCCTCTGGGCCGCCCTCGCGCTCGAACTACTGGCCAAAGCTGCCCTCGCTCGCGTCTCACCCCTCCTGATCGCAGAACCGAACGAGGAAGGAACCAACCTCCTCATCGCGAGCGGACTCGTCAAAGGCGACGCAAGGTTCACCTCCGTGCGTGCGAAGACTCTAATGGCCCGATGCCACAGGGCGTTCAAGCCCTTCGACCAGGCAGAAGCCATGAAGATCATCAACGGCCGGAACGAGTACCTTCACAGCAGCGGTGCCGGGTTCATGGCGATCCCGCCCCACGCCTGGTGGCCCAGATACTGGGCACAGGCTGCCATCCTGGTGACAGCGCTTGATCGCGACATAGAGGAACTCGTGGGCGGCGATCGCGAACGCGTGGTCACCAAACATCTTGAGCAGAACGCCAAAAACCTTGAACAGCGCACCGAGGCCTTGATCGAGAGGGCCAAGCAACGTCGTCAGCAGCAGCTTGAGGGAACCCTCCCGGCAAAAGTGGCCGCTGAATGGAAGACGGGGCAGTACCTGGCTGCGCAGATGGCACACAGTGAGGCCGCGACCTGCCCGGCCTGCGGGTCGGTCGGCCTCCTCGAAGGTGAAGAGATCGTCAACACGGAGGTTCACTACCCGTCCAGCAGTGGCTACGGACTGGACGAAGAGTACGACAGCGACTACGTAAACGATGTCTCGGTGACCTTGACCATCGGCGCTGACTACTTCAGCTGTCCCGCCTGCCAGCTGGTTCTGAGCAGCTACGACCTCATCAGGCAGGCAGGCGTCGAGACCGATTTCGATGTCGAGGGCGACGCCGAGGAATACCTTGCGCAAGAGCCCGAGTACGGAAACGACTAAACGCGGGCGTTTAGCCATCCTGTTGCCACATCTCAGTGAAGTAGCGCTCTAGCCACAGTGGCGTGAGCGCTCTTCCTCTTGCAACAGGCCCGTTGTTCTTGCAGTTGCGCCCCATACCCTGTGACCTGCGGTGATGCAGAGATCAGGCTCGCTGGTTCCTGAGCGGCAGTGGCGGAAGAACGGGAGGGAAGGATTCGGTGACGATGACGACACGCATACCCGTGTTGTCGTCGCGCGGGGCGTGGTCACGTCAACGTGGATCTTTCCTGGCGAGGAACGTCCCGTGAGCGTTCCCCTCCGCACGCGCCCCGCCCCGGGGGCGCGCCCGGCCGTGCCTGCGCCGCGTCGGCCGCGTCGAGGGCTACACCTCGGCCGCATCCGGGCCGATTCTGCTCCGTACGGCGGTCTGTACCTCGTCCTCCTCGGCGGGGTCCGCGGCGAGCCTTCTGAGCTGGGTGACCACGCGGGCGTCGCCGGTCTCGGCATGCCGTGCGGCGACCTCGCGGGTGGACTCCTCGCAGTCCCACAGGCATTCGACGGCGAATCCGGCGGCGAACGAGGGATCGGTGGCGGCGAGCGCGCGAGCGGCGCGTCCGCGCAGGTGGGAGGAGGCGGTCTCGCGGTATACGTGGCGAAGGACGGGGGCCGCGCAGGCGATGCCGAGCCGTCCCGCGCCGTCGACGAGCGCCCAGAGGGTCGGCACGTCCGGGCCTTCGCCCCGCACTGCTTCCCTCAGGGCCGCGAGGACGAGGTTGCTGTCCTGGGCGCCGCCCCTGCAGGCGAGCAAGCGTCCTGCGGCGGCGCCGAGCACGTCGGGCCGCAGGGCCCAGCGGCGGGCGCACTGCACGGCGGCGACGCCGCGCATCCGCTCGAAGGACTCGGCCGCGGCGTCCACGACGGCCCGTGACGGGCTCTGGACCGCGTACTCGATGAGGTCGAACACGTCGGGATCATGGGCGTCCGCGAGGTAGCGCAGGGCCGTGCCGCGCGCCCCGTCGGAGCCGTTGCGGGCGGCTTCGAGGATCTCGGCGCGGTCGTCGGGCCCTGCGACGGCGCCCAGGCAGCGGGCTGCGGGCACATGCAGGACTGCGCCGCGTTCGAGCCCTTCCTGCGCCCAGTCGAAGACGGCCTGGACGCTCCACCCCGGGCGCGGACCCGCCGGCCGCATCTGCCGCTGCCAGCGGTCGAAGGATCCCTGCTCACGGGCGGCCCGCACGCGGGCGCCGACGGCCTGCCGCGGATCCTCCTCCCACAGCCGCCAGGGCCGGGGTTCGTAGGCGTCGCGCACGACGGCGGCAAGGTCGGCCTCGCCTTCCGCGTCCGAGGGGAATCTGGCGAGCACGGGCTCGGCGAGGGCGCGCAGGCCCGCGTCGTCGTCCCGCATCGCGAGTTCGTCCAGGGCCCACGCCCAGTTGCTGCCGAACGCCGCGTACCTTCGCAGCAGTTCGAGGGCGTCGTGCCTGCCGTACGAGGCGAGATGGCCCAGAACCGCGAGTGCTAGGCCGGTGCGTGAGTCGTCCGTGTTCAGGACGTCCTCGGCATCGAAGAGGTGCCGCTCGATCTCGTCGATCCCGCCACGGAGATCGAGATAGAGCCTGGCGTAGTAAAGGGAGCGGTTCTCGACCTGCCAGTCGTGGCGCGGGTCGTGGAGCACGCAGGTCTCGAGGGCGGCGAGCGCCTCGGACCGGGGTGCGGTGAGTGCGTGCAGGGTGCCGTCACCGCGGCCCCTCTGCAGCAGGCCGAGCAGCGTACCGCTGGGCGCTATGACCGGATCGAACATGGGAAACAGCCTCACATCAAGCGTCGACGCAACCGGGAATCGTGAATTACCTGGCCGTGCGCCAACACGTCGGGCCGCCCGCCGTCTCTTGCTTGGTGTAGACCATCTTCCTCTGCCTCTCGTCGGTGGCCCGGAGGGATCCCGGACGGGAGGTCCGGGGGCGGGCCGCTCACGGTCCGCGCGGTGCGGCAACTCTTGCCCCGCCGTCGCGTCCGTGAATCACGTCGTCATGATGGCCCAGCGGTTCAGCCCGCCGCGACCACATTTCCAGCGCCCCCGTTGTTGCTGGTCAGCTACCCCGTTCAGGCCGCCCCGAACAGGTCGAGCAGCTCCGTCTTGGCGAACATCCGGGCGGTGTCCACCGCCGACGGTGTGCCCGCGGTCGGATCCGCGCCCGAGTCGAGCAGCGCCCTGATCACCGCGTCCTCACCCTTGAAGACGGCACCGGCGAGCGGGGTCTGCCCCCGGTCGTTGGCGCGGTTGGCGTCGCCGCCCCGCTCCAGGAGGGCCCGTACCGCTTCCGCGTGGCCGTGATAGGCGGCGAGCATCACGAGGGAGTCGCCGCTGTCGTTCGTGAGGTTCGCCGGAACTCCTGCGTCCACGTACGCGGCGAGGGCCGCGGTGTCGCCCTGGCGCGCCAGATCGAAGATCTTGGTCGCCAGCTCCACGACTTCCGGGTCGGGGGCTTCACTCATGGACCGGACCGCCTTTCGACTGCGGGATGACTCGGGGGGGGCGTACGGCGACCGGTGCAGCCGTACGGGTGAACCGACAGGCTACTGCCCGTCCGGGTACATGGCCGGGCACGCCCACGGCAAAGATCATTAGGGGGCCGGGGCGCCCTCCGGATCCACACTCGGGGGCCCCAACAGACCCCCGCCATTCGAGGGAATTACGGGAAAATTCCCCCATTTGCACCTTTTATCGTATGGATACATGCTGTGAACCTGGAACAACTCATGGTGACTGTCCCCACCAACCAGGAGAACCGTCATGATCCTTTCCATCTCGGGCGTCGTGCTGCTCGGCATCATCGTCTTCCTGTTCTTCCGCAAGGACGGCCTCAAGGCGTCCCACGCACTGGTCTGCGCGCTCTTCGGCTTCTTCATGGCGGGCACCGCCATCGCCCCGAGCATCAAGGCCGGCAGCGCGAGCCTGGCGAGCCTCCTCGGCGGGATCAAGTTCTGACGCCTCCTGCTCCCTGCCCCCTGTAGCGACTTCGTTCGCACCATCTGGAGACTGACGTGGCCCGGCGCCCCCTCCCCCGCATCCTGAGCAACGGCACCGCCTCGATCGCCCGGAGCCGGGAGTTCGCACGGTCGGCCGCCGACAACGCCACCGACGTCCTCCACCCGCTGATCACGATCACTCGTGGACTGCGCCGGCTGGCAGCGGCCGGGCGGCGCAAGTGGGCCGACACCCCCAAGGACCGGCGCGGACCGCTGCTGTTCCTCGTGGCCTCCGTCGTCCTGGTCGTGGCCCTCATTCCGTACGGTCCGCTGCTCGCCGCCATCTGCCTGATGGCGGCCGCCGCGTGGACCGGCAGGGAACGCACGGCGCCGGCGCCCACCGGCCCCGACGAGGCGCAGACCCAGCGGCTGCAGTCCCTCTACGAAGCACTCGTCCCGTACTTCTCCGTCCCCGAGGACCCGGCGCCGCTCTTCGCGCACGGCGGCGAGTGGGACAAGGCCCTCACGTCGTACGAGTTCGACGACAACGGACGTGTCTCCCATCTGGTGGTGCGCTACCCCGCGTACTTCACGGACGGCGAAGCCGAATCGCGCGCACGGATCGAGCAGCTGCTGCACGCCAAGTCGGGCCGCGGCCGCGAGTACCACTTCGAGTGGGACGAGGAGGGCAACCAGCTCACGGTGAACGTGCTGCCCCCGCTGCCCACCGACATCGCGGCCCAGCGGTTCGTCACGGCCCCCGGCGAGACCGTGCTCGGCTTCACCGATCCCACCGGTGTCCAGCGCACCCTGCCCGTGACCGACGGCGACGAACAGCGCGACGTACCCCCCGTCGTCTGGCGCACGGGACCCCGCTCCACCGAGCCCCACCTCCTGGTGGTCGGCGAGCCCGGCAGCGGCACCACGACCCTGCTGCGCTCCATCGCCCTGCAGGCCCTGCTCCACGGCGACGTCCTGATCGTCGAGGGCAGCGGCATCGGCGACTACGCCTGCCTGACCGGGCGTGACGGCGTCCTGGCCATCGAGTGCGGGCTCGCCGGAGCCCTGGCGAGCCTGGAGTGGGCCGCGCACGAGACGGAGCGTCGCCTCATCTCCGCCAACCGCGCCCGGCAGGCGGGCCACCCCGCCCCGGACGACACCAAGCGCCCCCTGTGGATCATCCTGGACCGCCCCAGCGTGCTCGGTCACCTGGCCGCTGCCGACGGACGCAAGGACCCGCAGTCGCTGCTCCAGGTGCCGCTGCGGCACGGCAGGGCGGCCAATGTCACGGTCGTCGTGGCCGACCAGTTCGACAGCCTGGACGCGCTGAGCGATCCGGTGCGCCAGCACACACGCGCGCGCGTGGTCCTCGGCCCCACGATGCTCGACCAGGTCGAGGACATCCTCGGGGTGCCGCCCCGCACGACGCCCACGTCCGACATCCCGCCCGGCCGCGGCTACGCCCGGCTCGGCACGGGTCAGGTGCACCGGCTCCAGGTGCCCGCGACGCCCGATCCGTACGACGACGCGACGAGCGAGGCGCACCGGCAGGCGGTGCTGGAGCTGCTGCCCGCACGGAGCACTCCTGCCGACGCCGACGTCGACACCGAAGTGGAGACCGGCACCGAGACCGCCGAGGCGGACACCGCGGCGACGGCGCCGGAACCCGCCACGAAGCCGGAGTCCGTGCCCGTACCCGCCGAGAGCTGACCTGGAACGGGACCTCAGGCCACGAACGCCCGCGACGCCTCCACGCCCGAGCCCGCCCCTGTCTCCACCAGGCGCGCGGCCGCCGCGAGGCGCGCCGCCGCCTCGTCCGCCACCGCGCCTCCCACGGTGAACGGCAGCCGCACATACCCCTCGAAGGCCCCGTCCACCCCGAAACGCGGCCCTGAAGGGACCCTGACCCCCACCCGCTCGCCCACTTCGGCGAGGCGGGAGCCGGAGAGGCCTCCGGCGCGTGCCCACAGGGTCAGGCCGCCCTTCGGCACCGCGAACTCCCAGTCGGGCAGTTCGCGGCGGACGGCGGCGACCAGGGCGTCGCGGTTCTCGCGGGCCTGGTCCCTGCGCACCTGCACGGCCGACTCCCAGCCGCCGGTGCTCAGCAGCCAGTTCACGGCCAGCTGTTCGAGGACGGGGGTGCCCATGTCGGCGTACGCCCGTGCCGAGACCAGGCTCCGGATCACGTCGGGCGCGGCCCGCACCCAGCCGATGCGCATCCCCGCCCAGAACGCCTTGCTCGCCGAGCCGACGGTGATGACGGTCGAGCCCGCCGGGTCGAAACTACAGACGGGGCGCGGCATCGTCAGGTCGTCGTCGAGCTGCAGTTCGATCATGGTCTCGTCGACGACGACGACCGTTCCCGCGGAACGCGCGGCATCGACGAGCTTGCGCCGCTGGTCCTCGTCGGCGAGCGCGCCCGTGGGGTTGTGGAAGTCCGCGACGACATAGGCGAGGCGTGGGGCGGCATCGCGGAGCACCTGCCGCCAGCGGTCCATGTCCCAGCCTTCGAGCCCCTCGGACATGGCGACGGGGACAAGGCGGGCGCCCGTCTCGCGCATCAGCTGGAGGATGTTGGCGTACGAGGGGGACTCGACGGCGATACGTTCGCCGCGCGGCGCGAACAGATGGCAGATCGCGTCGATGGCGCCCATCGCCCCGGTCGTGACCATGATCTGTTCGGGCATCGTCGGGATGCCGCGCGCGGTGTAGCGCTCGGCGAGCATCTGACGCAGCGCGGGCAGACCGGCCGGGAAGTCTCCGTGGGTGTGCGCGTACGGAGGCAGTTCCTCCAGGGCGCCCTGCACGGCGCGGGTGAGCCAGGGCTCGGGCGCGGGCAGCGCCGCGCAGCCCAGGTCGATCATGGAGCCGAGCGCCTCGGGCGGAAGAGGTTCGAGCCCGCGCGCGGGGAGGGGATTCCCGGCCGGGACGGCGGTCCAACTACCGGCTCCCCTGCGGGACTCCAGGAAGCCTTCGGTGCGCAGCGCCTCGTAGGCGGCGGCGACCGTGGTCCGGCTGACGGCGAGGGAGACGGCGAGCTCGCGCTCGGCGGGCAGGCGCGCGGCGACCGGGACGCGGCCTTCGAGGACGAGCATGCGGACGCCGTCGGCGAGGGCGCGGTAGGCGGGCGGGCGGCGCGTGCCGGGGCCCGCGGGGCGCGTCTGCTGCGAGGTGAGCAGCCGGGCGAGCTGCGTGGCGCCCACCGCTGAAGTCCACTGAGCCATGATTCCCAGTCCACCTTCCTGGAATTGGCCATGGTTGGCATCCTGTTACGAGCCACAGAGTGTCATGTGTCAGGCCACTATCACCAGCAGGGGGGCCATCTCTTGTCCACGCCGAAGCCGCCGAAGCCACCGAAGGCGTCAAAGCCACCGACCGCGCGCCGGCCACGATCAGCCCGACCGCACCTCACACGCCGGCTGATCCAGCTGTACGTCGGTCTGGCCCTGTACGGCGCGAGCTCCGGCCTCCTGGTGGTGTCCGGCCTCGGTCTCGAACCGTGGAACGTGCTGCATCAGGGCCTCGCCGAGCTGACCGGGATGTCCATCGGCGTCGTCTCGATCTTCATCGGGGCCGCGGTGCTGCTCCTGTGGATCCCGCTGCGGCAGCGCCCCGGCCTCGGCACGGTGTCCAACGTCTTCGTCGTCGGCCTGGCGATGGATGCCACCCTGGCCCTGATGCCGGACGCGCACGCGCTCGGCGCCCGCATACCGCTCCTCGTGGCGGGGATCGTCCTGAACGGTGTGGCGACCGGGCTCTACATCGCGGCGAAGTTCGGTCCTGGACCGCGGGACGGCCTGATGACGGGCCTGCACCAGCGCACCGGCCGATCGATCCGGCTGATGCGGACGCTGGTCGAGGTGGCGGTGGTCGCCACCGGCTTCGCCTTCGGCGGCACGGTGGGCATCGGAACGGTCCTGTACGCCCTGGCGATCGGCCCACTGGCCCAGTTCTTCCTGCGCTTCTTCACCGTCCCCGCTTCACCCGGGAGAGAGCCCGCGGCCGCCGACGGTCAACCGGAGCAGGCGATACTGCAGCGGTGACCACGCGCGTACGCCACCCCTACCTCGACCATCCGGGACCGCTCCCCTTCGCCCACCGCGGCGGGGCGGCGGCGGGCCTGGAGAACACCGCCGCCGCGTTCCGGCGGGCGGTCGACCTGGGGTACCGCTACATCGAGACGGATGTGCACGCCACGTCGGACGGCCGCCTCGTGGCCTTCCACGACGCGACGCTCGACCGGGTGACGGACACGGCCGGGCGGATCGCCGACCTTCCGTGGAGCGACGTACGCCGCGCGCGCGTGGCGGGCAGCGAGCCGGTGCCCCTCTTCGAAGAGCTCCTGGAGTCCTTCCCTCACGTCCGCTGGAACGTGGACGTGAAGGCCGAGCCCGCCCTGCTCCCGCTCCTGGAGCTGCTGCGCCGCACCGACGCCTGGGACCGCGTGTGCGTCGGCTCGTTCTCCGAGGCACGCGTGGCGCGGGCCCAGCGGCTCGCGGGCCCGCGCCTCGCCACGTCCTTCGGTACACGGGGCGTGGCGGGCCTTCGACTGCGCTCGTACGGCCTCCCCGCCCCCGTACGCGGCTCCGCGGTGTGCGCACAGGTGCCCGAGACGCATGCCGGGATCCGGGTGGTGGACCGGCGCTTCGTGCGCGCGGCCCACGCGCGCGGGCTGCAGGTGCACGTCTGGACGGTCAATGACGCCGAACGTATGGCCGCTCTTCTCGATCTCGGTGTAGATGGCATCATCTCTGATCACATCGAGACGCTGCGCGAAGTGCTGAAGGACCGGGGAGCCTGGGCCTGACCGCCTCAGGGGCGGCAGCGGACCACGGGCACCAGCGAGGGGGCACGGGTGGGCACCGACACCGTGCGGACAGCATCACCGGCCGATGAGAGCGCCGCGCAGCGGCGGCGCGAGCAGCGCGGCTGGTACTTCTACGACTGGGCGTGCTCGGTCTACTCGACCAGCGTCCTGACCGTGTTCCTGGGCCCGTATCTGACGGAGATCGCCAAGTCGGCCGCGGACGGCGACGGATACGTCCACCCGCTGGGCATCCCGGTCAGCGCCGGGTCCTTCTTCGCGTACGCGGTGTCGGCATCGGTGATCGTGTCGGTCCTCGTCATGCCGCTCGCGGGCGCCGCCGCCGACCGCACGGGCCGCAAGAAGCCGCTGCTCGCGGTGGCCGCCTACGTGGGGGCCGCGTCGACGGCCGGAATGTTCTTCCTGGGCGGCGACCGCTATCTCCTCGGCGGCCTCCTGCTGATCGTCTCCAACGTCTCGCTCGCCGTCTCGATGGTGGTCTACAACTCCTATCTGCCGCAGATCGCGCCTCCGGAGGAGCGTGACGCGGTCTCCTCCCGCGGCTGGGCGTTCGGCTATGCGGCGGGCGCGCTCGTCCTGGTGGCGAACCTGGTCCTGTTCCTGGCCCATGACACCTTCGGTGTCTCGGAGTCGACGGCCGTGCGCATCTGTCTGGCGTCGGCGGGTGTGTGGTGGGGCGCCTTCACGCTCGTACCGCTGCGGCGGCTCCGCGACCGCAAGGCGTCGCCTTCGCAGCCGTCCTCACAAGGAGCGGCACGCGGCTGGCGGCAGCTGGCGTCGACGGTGCGCGACATGCGCCGCCATCCGCACACCCTGTCCTTCCTGCTCGCCTATCTCGTCTACAACGACGGCGTGCAGACGGTGATCTCCCAGGCGTCCGTCTACGGCTCCGAAGAGCTCGGCCTCGACCAGTCCACGCTGATCGTGGCGGTCCTGCTCGTGCAGGTGCTCGCGGTGGCGGGGGCGCTCGCCATGGGGCGCCTCGCACGGACGTACGGCGCCAAGCGCACCATCCTCGGCTCGCTCGTCGCGTGGACGGTGACGATCGGGGCCGGATTCTTCCTGCCGGCGGGCGCGCCGGTGTGGTTCTTCGTGCTCGCGGCGGGGATCGGTCTGGTGCTCGGGGGTTCGCAGGCGCTCTCGCGGTCCCTGTTCTCGCATCTGGTGCCTGCGGGCAAGGAGGCCGAGTACTTCTCCGCGTACGAGATGAGCGATCGCGGCATGTCCTGGCTCGGGCCGCTGGTCTTCGGCCTGACGTACCAGCTCACGGGGAGCTACCGGGACGCGATCGTCTCGCTCGTGGCCTTCTTCGTGATCGGTTTCGTGCTGCTCGCGCGGGTACCCGTACGGCGCGCGATCCGCGACGCGGGAAATCCCGTACCCGACAGGATTTAGCAACTGAAGCCAAAGGGCGGTAGTGTACGCGTTTGGCTTACCAGGCGGACCGTTACTGCGCGCTGAAGATTCAGAAACGCAGGGTGACATCCTCTGTCAGATGTGACATACCGGGCGCTGGTGGGTACAACAAGGGGCGGCATACGACGGCGACGCATGACCCTTAAACGGGAATCTTTACCGCCGACCGGACGTTGACCGGATGACGACGACAGCGACACCTGTCCTGTGGGCGACAAGCCCGGGAGGCACGATTCATGAGTGAGCGAGCTCTTCGCGGCACGCGCCTCGTGGTGACCAGCTACGAGACCGACCGCGGCATCGACTTGGCTCCGCGCCAGGCCGTGGAGTACGCATGCCAGAACGGACATCGATTTGAGATGCCGTTCTCGGTAGAGGCAGAAATCCCGCCGGAGTGGGAGTGCAAGGTCTGCGGGGTGCAGGCACTCCTTGTAGACGGCGACGGACCTGAGGAGAAGAAGGGTAAGCCTGCGCGTACGCACTGGGACATGCTCATGGAGCGCCGTACTCGAGAAGAACTCGAGGAGGTCCTGGAGGAGCGCCTTGCGGTTCTCCGTTCAGGAGCCATGAACATCGCGGTGCATCCGCGGGACTCCCGCAAGTCCGCCTGACGGCGAACTGAACAACACCGCACACGAAGGCCGGGGCCACTGCTCAGCAGTGGCC
>NZ_JBHTSF010000174.1:0-18029 GCF_042795295.1 Streptomyces sp. NPDC056486 | reverse complement strand
GGCTGAAAGATTTCAGCCCGTCCGGCGATTGAGGACATCTTGTAAGGGGGTCCAGGGGGCGGAGCCCCCTGGTTTCGGGAAGGGGCGGGATTGGGGATTGCCCCGCAGGGCCCGCCCCTACAGCAACGCCAGCACCCGTCGAGCGACCTCACGCCCAATCGGCAGCGAAGCAGTCGCCGCAGGCGAAGGCGCGTTCAGCACATGCACAGCCCGCGCCCCCTCCCGGATGAGGAAGTCATCGACAAGCGTCCCGTCCCGCAGGACGGCCTGCGCCCGCACCCCCGCAGCCACCGGCACCAGATCATCCGAGGTCACCGCAGGCAGCAGCCTCCGCACCGCCGTGGTGAACGCCCCTCTGGAGAGGGACCGCCGAAGCTCCCCCGCCCCATACCGCCAGTGCCGCCCGGCCATCCGCCAGGCCCCCGGCCAGCCCAGCGTCCCCGCGAGCTCCAGGGGCCGCACCACACCCCATCCGTACCCCTCACGGGCCAGCGCCGGCACCGCGTTGGGCCCCACGTGGACCCCGCCCCCGATGCCCCGCGTCAGATGTACCCCCAGGAAGGGGAAAGCCGGGTCGGGCACCGGATACACCAGGCCCCGCACCAGCTCGGGGCGCGCAAGATCGAAGTACTCCCCCCGGAAGGGCACGATCCGCATCCCGGGGTCGTCACCGGCGAGCATCGCCACCTGGTCGCACTGAAGCCCCGCGCAGTTGACGAGGACCTTCCCCCGCACCACCGAGCCGTCGGCCGTGCGCACGGCCACTCCGAGCGCCTCACGCCGGTCGATGCGGACGACCTCCGCCCCGTACCGGACATCCGCACCGGAGGCGTCCGCGAGCAGCTGCGCCACTGAGCCGTAGTCACAGATGCCCGTCGAGCCGACCTGGATGGCGGCGAGCCCCCGCACCTCAGGTTCGTACTCCGCGATCTGCGCGGGGCCCAGCTCCCGCACGGGAATGCCGTTCTCCCGGCCGCGCTGGACGAGTGCGTGCAGGCGGGGCAGCTCGGAGCGCTCCGTGGCGACGATCAGCTTGCCGGTGACCTCGTGCGCGATGCCGTACTCCGCGCAGAACTTGATCATTTCGGCGGCGCCCCGCACCGCGTACCGCGCCTTCAGGGAGCCGGGGCGGTAATAGATCCCGCTGTGGATCACCCCGCTGTTGCGTCCCGTCTGGTGCCGGGCCGGGCCCGACTCCTTCTCCAGGACGGTGACCCGCGTCCCCGGCGCGGCGCGGGTGATGGCATACGCCGTCGACAGACCGACGATCCCGCCGCCGATCACCAGCACATCGCAGTCGTACGTCAAGGCCCGGACCATCCCGCATCACCTCCCACCCCGATAGTGCACTGCGCCACTGACAACGCCCCCAAACCCAGCGAGGACCGCAGGGTTACAGAGCGCGGAAATGCTGTTGCCGTTTCGGCGGTGCATGAGGGTGCATGAGGGTTCATGAAGGACATATCGGGCCCTGGGTCGCTGCCTGAACCACTACGCGGGAGCCATGAGCAGCGGCCGCGCCCGCTCCCGCAGCTCCACCACCCGCGGCTCGTCCCCGTACGGCTCCAGGCGGTGCAGCAGGTCCTTCACGTACTCCGTGGTCCGCGCGGACGAGATGCGCCCCGCGACCTCCAGCGCGCGCGTGCCCTGCTCGCAGGCCGCGTCCAGGTTCCCGGACTCCAGTTCGGCGACCGCCGAGACCACGAGCCGCAACCCGTGCGAGCGCACGAACTCCTCCGTCGGCCGCGAAAGCGCCTGTTCCGTGAAGCGCCGCACCTGGCGGGGCGCCTTCAGGTCGCGGTAGCACTCGGCGGCGTCCGCCGCGAAGCGGTCGTATCCGTAGAAGCCGAGCCACGACGGGTCGTTGTCGCCGTCCCGGGCCCGCTCGAGCCATCCCTCGGCCGCCCGCAGCGCCGCCCCCGCGGCCTGCGCGTCATTGGCGCGGGCGTGCGCGCGTGCCTCGACGAGGCGGAAGAAGCTCATCGTGCGTGCGGTGGCCAGACCGCGGTTGCGCTCCAGGGCCGCCTGCGCGAGGTCGACGCCCTCGTCGCCGAAGCCGCGGTAGGTCGCCTGGAGGGACATGGAAGCGAGGACGTAGCCGCCTAAGGGCACGTCGGCTGCCGCGCGGGCCAGGCGCAGGGCCTGGATGTAGTAGCGCTGGGCGGCCTCTTGCTGGCCGGTGTCGAAGGCCATCCAGCCGGCCAGGCGCGTCAGCTCGGCCGACGCCCCGAAGAGCGAGCGGCCCACCTCGTCCGAGTACGAACCGAGCAGCAGGGGCGCCGCCTCGACCCGCAGGCACTCCGGGACCATCGACGAACGCCAGTCTCCGCCGCCGTACTTGGAGTCCCAGCGCCTGGCGTCCTCGGCGGCCTCCCGCAGCTTCAGCACGTCGCTGTGGCCGACCTTGATCGACTGCCCACTGTTCGCGCTGTTCGCGCCGTCATCAGGGTGGCCCGCGTCGAGGGGCTCGTCCAGGGTGACGTCACGGGCGACCGAGCTGTCGGCCGGGGTTATCAGCCAGCGCGAGGCGGGGGTCGCGTACGCGCTCACCGCGAAGGAGCCGGCGAGGGACTGCCAGATGCCGCCGCTGCCCGCGCGCCTGCCCGCCAGATCGAGGCGGTATAGCTCGGTGGCCGACTTGACCGCGGCGCCCACGTCGCGCGGGAAGGCCAGGCCCACCTCGGGCGCGGGATCGGCGTCCGCGAGCCCGATCTCGTGCAGCGGCACGGGGCGGCCGAGCTTCTGCCCGATGGCCGCGGCGATGAGGTGCGGGGCAGCGCCTTGCGGCACCATGCCCTTGGACACCCACCGGGCCACCGACGTCTTGTCGTATCGAAGCGTCAACCCGCGTTGAGCGCCGAGGTCGTTGACCCTGCGCGCGAGTCCCGCATTGCTGATTCCCGCGAGGGCGAGAACGGTGCCGAGTTTTTCGTTCGGCCCGCGTTGCTCCCTGGACATGGCCACCCCTCGACACAGACGGCTGCCGTGCAGTGGCTTGACCGCGCGGCATTCGTGCTGCGTTCCCCCAGGGACAGCGGCGTCCGCGACTACGACCGCCGTGGCCTGGAACATCGGCCGCAAGAGCATTTGGCCGAGCCCCCAGGTATATGCCTCCGCGAAAACATCAGCACACACAGCGTAGTTCGCCGAATCCCAAGCGTTAAGAGGCGCAGATCCGGATGGCGAGATTGTTGCCGGTAGCGAAGCACGGGAGTGCCGGGGTGTGCTCCGGGTGTGTGGCCGTGCGCCCACGCGTGCGCTCTTCTCCGGCCATAAGGGGAGCGCTTCCATGGACGGTGCGTGGGTCGGCCCGCTGCGCTGGAGTCAGCGGGCTGGGG
Organism: Streptomyces sp. NPDC056486; assembly: GCF_042795295.1. Lineage (NCBI taxonomy): Bacteria > Bacillati > Actinomycetota > Actinomycetes > Kitasatosporales > Streptomycetaceae > Streptomyces > Streptomyces sp. NPDC056486. The sequence goes on along the minus strand of NZ_JBHTSF010000174.1, from coordinate 14,691 downwards.
GACACCGCCGCCTCCATCCCCGCGGGCGGCGGGCCAGTCCGGGGGGCGAACGAACGCCTCCCGGACTGTGTGTTGCCAGTCAGGGTTCCGCCGCGCGAGCGCCATCCGATGATTTGGCCGAAAATCGCCTCTCCGGAGGCGGGGGTATTGCACCCCCGAACAAGTAAAAGGGCGTGGTCGCGCCCTTCAAGTACCGCTCCCCCGGGGCAGATTAAGGGGAGTGTGAGCACCCCCATAGGCACTCCCGCGCGCCTCCTTCGTGGCAGCATGGGACCCCAGTTCTTCGATGCGCTGGTTGTCCACAGCCTGTGGAGGCAACAATGCGGTGGTTGGTGGGGTGGAGCAGCACTGCCGCGAAACCTTCGGTGGTCGGCTCGGCCGGGGCCACCGGTGAGAACGGCGAGACCGTTCATCCCGTGGGTTCCCAACTCCTATGGGGCGACCCGGATCCGCTCTGGGCGGTGGGTGACTGGCGCTCCGACGAGGTGCGCACGGTCAAGACCGACGAGCAGACCCGCATCGCGGTCCTCGGTACCTGCGGTGCGAGCGACGAGGAGCTCAGAGTCGGTCTGTTCGCGGCCCGCGGCGGCGCCCTGCGGCACCTGACCGCGTGGTCCGGCAGCTACACCGCGGTCGTGCAGGTCGGGCGCCGCGTCATGGTCGCCGGTGACCTCGCGGGCGCGCGCCCCGTCTTCTACACCCCCTGGGCCTCCGGCACGGCCTTCGCGACGGCCGCACTGCCCCTTGCCGACCTCATCGAGGCCCACCTGGACATCGGCCACCTCGCCGCGCTGCTCGCCGCGCCCGACGTGCCTGAGGCGCTGCAGGACTCGACGCCCTACCAGGGCGTGCGGCGCGTGCCACCGGGGCACGCCCTGATCCTGCGCGCCGGCGCACGGGAGATCGCCGGGTACGAACACGTGGCGTCCCTCGCGGTCGCCGCGCCCGCCGCCGACGCGACCGCCGCGGTGGACGGCGTCCGCGACGCCCTCGTGGAGGCGGTACGCGCCCGCCTGGGCGCCCCGCGGCACGTCCCCGGAGCGGAGGTCGACCCGGGGCCCGTGCCCGGCATGGGTCCCGCCGAGCGGCGGGCGGCACGCGGGATGCCGGTGCCCGGCATCGGCGCCGACCTCTCCGGAGGACCCGCGTCCGCCACCCTCGCGCTGCTCGCCGCCGGCCTCCCCGGGATGCCGGGTACGGTCCTCGGCCATGGCACGGGCGCGGGGGAGCGCCTCCTTGCCGTCACCTTCAACGACCTCGCGAGCAACGGCCGTGAGGCCGAGCTGGAGCGGGCGGGCGCCATCGCGGCCAACCCCCGCCTGCACCACGTAGTGGTCGCCGCGGGCGAAGAGGCGCTTCCCTACGCGGACTTGGAAGGGCCTCTGACGGACGAGCCGAGCTCCGCCCTCGTCACGGCCCAGCGCCACCGTGCGCGGCTCTCGTCGGGCAGCGCGGACCACTTCACGGGGTACGGCGCCCGGCAGGTGCTCGACGCTCATCCGGCCCGCCTCGCCGACCTCCTGATGGACCGCAGGCGGCGCCATCTGGTGCGCCCCGTCGCGGCGTTGGCGAAGGCGGACGGTTCGCCCGGCTCCGTCATGGTCCCCGCGCGCGTGTACGGCGCCGCGCGCAAGCTCTCCCGGATGCCGTACCGCACGGGCGTCGAATCGCTCGCCGACCGTCTTCTGCAGCGCCGCTTCGACGAACCGGGCGGGGCGGTGGGGGCGTCGATGGCCGCCCTCGCGTGGGCCAGGCCGGGACCCGCGGCGCGCTGGCTGACGGGCGAGGCCCTCGCTGAAGTATCGGTTCGTCTCCAGGACACGACCGGACGCCCCGGCGCCGGATCCGGCCAGCGCCCCGGCGAGTTCCGCGCCCGCGCGGCGCTCGCCCGGCACGCGGCGGACCTGCGCGTCCTGGAACAGGCGGCCGAGGTCCGCTTCCAGCGCCTGCACGCGCCGTTCCTGGACAACCAGGTGGTCCGGGCCTGCCGCGCGCTTCCCGTCGCCCTGCGCGTCCAGCCGGGGGCCCGCGCGGCGATCCTGCGTACGGTCCTGGAAGGCGCCGGAGTGGCCGAACTGCCGCCCGGCTGGGGCGCTCCGTCCCACGCGTCGTCCGCCGCGGCCGCGCGGACGGGCCTGCGGGTGGCGCTCGACGACCTGCTTTCCCTCTTCGACACGCCCTTGCTCGCGCAGGCGGGCCTGGTGGAGGCCCGCGTGGTCCGCAAGGCGCTGCGCGCGGCGGCGGAGGGCGAACCACTGCCCCTGGACGGTTTGGCGGACCTGGTCTCCACGGAGCTGTGGCTGCGCCGCCTGCTCTCCCGCCGGGGAACCTGCTGGACGGGCACGCCCGCACGGCAGCGGGCTGTCCCTACGGGGAGTGTGGTGCCGGAGAGAGGGGCGTTGGGGGCGGGGCGGTAGCAGGGACGGGGGAGGGCTGGCGCGCCCGGGGAACGGAAACCCCCGCGCCCCGACCCGCCACACCGGCGAGAATGACCCCGTGCGGTACAGAATCCTGGGCGCCACCGAGGCGTACGACGAACAAGGGGCGCCCCTGCCCATCAGTGGCCGACGGCTGCGCGCCCTCCTTGCCACCCTCGCGCTCCGGGCGGGCCGTACCGTCCCCGTGGACACCCTCATCGGTGAGGTGTGGGCGCAGGACGAGCCGCCGGCCGACGCCCCCGCCGCACTCCAGGCCCTCATCGGCCGCCTGCGCCGCGCCCTCGGCAAGAATGCCGTCGCATCGGAATTCGGCGGCTACCGCCTCACCGCCGCCCCCGAAGACGTCGACCTGCACCGCTTCGAACGCCTCGTACGCGAGGGGAAGGCGGCCCTGGACCACCAGGACCCGGCATCAGCCGCCCGCACCCTGCGCGAAGCGCTCACCCTGTGGCGCGGCCCCGCCCTCGCCGACCTGCCCGACCGCAGCGCGGCCACCCGCCCCGAAGCGCTGCTCGCCGAGGCCACCCGCGCGCGCGTCGAGGCGGACCTGCTCATGGGCGGCGCCTCCGACGTCGTACCGGAGCTGAGGGAACTCACCGCCGCGCAGCCGTACGACGAGGCGCTGCACGCCCTCCTGATCCGCGCCCTGCGCGACGCGGGCCGCGGCGCCGACGCCCTGGCCGCGTACGAGAACGCGCGCCGCACACTCGCCGACGCCCTCGGCGCCGACCCGGGGCCTGAACTCCGGGCGCTGCACGCGGAACTGCTCGACCCGGCCGCCAAGAGACGAGAGGGACCAGAGCGGCCAGAGAAGACAGAGCGGCCAGAGAAGACAGAGCGGCCAGAGAAGACAGAGACGCCAGAGCGACCGGAGAGGCCCGCGCGAACAGGCAACCTCCGCCCCCGCCTGACCTCCTTCGTCGGCCGGGAACCCGAACTCGCCGCCATCCGTTCAGATCTACGACGAGCACGCCTGGTCACCCTCACCGGCCCCGGCGGCTCCGGCAAGACCCGCCTCGCCGAGGAAGCCGCCGCCGGGCATCCGCAGGCATGGCTGGCCGAGCTCGCCCCGCTCGATCAGCCCGAAGCGGTCCCCGGCGCTGTCGTCAGCGCTCTCGGTCTGCGCGAGACCGTGCTGATGACCAGCGAGTTGACGGTGCCGCAGGACGACCCGGTCGCCCTGCTCATCGAGTACTGCGCCCCGCGCAGCCTGCTCCTGCTCCTTGACAACTGCGAGCATGTCATCGGCGCCGCGGCCGACCTCGTCCATACCCTCCTCACGCACTGCCCCGGCCTCACCATCGTCGCCACCAGCCGCGAACCCCTTGGCGTGCCCGGCGAGTTCGTGCGCCCCGTCGAACCCCTCCCGCCCGACCCGGCGCACCGCCTCTTCACCGAGCGCGCCATGGCCGTGCGACCGGACTTCGCCCCGGAGCAGGACACCGAGGCCGTCGCCGAGATCTGCCGCCGCCTGGACGGCCTCCCGCTCGCCATCGAGCTGGCCGCGGCCCGCCTGCGCCTGCTCACCCCCCGGCAGATCGCCGACCGCCTCGACGACCGCTTCCGCCTCCTCACCAGCGGCAGCCGCACGGTCCTGCCCCGCCAGCAGACCCTGCGTGCCGTCGTCGACTGGTCCTGGGACCTGCTCGACGAGCCCGAGCGGACCGTGCTGCGCGAGGTGTCCGTCTTCGCGGGCGGCTGGGACATCGAGGCGGCCGAGGCGGTCTGTACCGGCCCCGCCGCCGACCTCATCGGCGCCCTTGTGGACAAGTCCCTGCTCATCGCCGAGCCGACGGCCAGGGGCGACATGCGGTACCGCATGCTGGAGACCATCCACGAGTACGCCTCCGAGCGGGCCGCCGAGACGCCGGTTCTGCGCGCCGCGGCGGGCCACCGCCACACCGCGTACTTCCGCGCCCTGGTCGAACAGGCCGATCCCCTGCTCCGCTCGGCGGAGCAACTCCCCTGGATCCAGCGCCTGGAGACCGACCTCGACAACATCCGGGCGGCCATGCAGCGCACGGTCGAGTCCCACGACGAGGAAGCGGCCCTGGCCCTCGCCCTGGGCATCGGCTGGTTCTGGTGGCTGCGGAACTACCGCAGAGAGGGCACGGAGTGGGTCACGAGAATCCTGCGACTGGCACCACCGATGCCGCCGCCCGAAGGGCCGGACGGCGTCCCCGCCGCCACGGACGCCGCCGCCACGGACGACCCGCTCTACTGGCCGTGGATGAGCCTGCGCATGCTGCACCTCTTCCTGGTCATGGAGGCCAGGGAGAAGGAGGCTTTCACGGGGGACGAGGGCCGCGCGTACGTCGGGCGGGTGCGGGACGCCTTCGCGCAGCCGGTGCCGGCGGCGGCCCATTTCCCCGGTCTCATCTGGCCGTTCACCGTCTTCTTCCTCGACAGCATCGAGGAAACCAGGCCCCATATGGACGCGGCGGTCGCCAACTGCCGTAAGTACGGCGGGGACTGGGAGCTCGGCGTCAGCCTGATGTTCCGCGCGCATGTCGCGGTCGATGCGCCCGGCCATCTGAGCGGCGTCGACGAGGACCTCGCGGAGCTGCGCGCCCTCAGCGGACGGGCGGGCGACCGCTGGATGCGCGCCCAGGTGTCCAGCGCGGCGGGCGAGGCGGCGATGGCCCGCAGCCGGCACGACGAGGCCCGCGTCGAGTACGAGGAAGCGCTGCGGCTCGCCTACGAGGTGGGTGCCTACGCCGAAGCGCCCTTCCTGATCGTCCGGCTCGCCGAGATCGCGTACCGCACGGGCCGTCGGGACGAGGCGGCGAAGGCCCTCCACGAGGCAGGCGTCGAGGCCGACCGCTACGGCGTTGCGGATTCCCGGGCGTTCATGCGGATGTTCCAGGCGCTGATGGCCCTTGACGACGGCGACATCGCCGGGGCCCGTGCCCTGTGCGACGAGTCCCGCGCCGACGCCGGGCGTGGCAACCCGCCGCCGCAGTTCGAAGCGGACCTCCGAAGCCTGGAGGCCAAGGTCGTGGCCGCCGAGTCAGGCCCGGAGCGGGCGCTGCCGGTGCTCGCCGAGGGCCTGCGGATGGCCCTGGAGAGCAAGTGCGCGGAGCTGGTCGTCGCTTCGTTGGTGGACGGCGGAGCCAGCCTCGTGAGCAGGCTCGGCAACCACGCGGGCGCGGTCCGCCTGCTGGCTTTCGGCACCCAGCTGCGGAGCGGCTTCCCTCGCCCGATGCCGGGGCTCGCAGAGGCCGAACAGGTCGAGACCTCAGCACTCGCCGCCCTCGGCCCCGGCCGGTACGAGGCCGAGCACGCCGCGGGCGCCGAACTCACCGCCGCCGAGGCGCTCGCGCACCTGAGCTGAGCTGAACTGAACCGCGGCCTGCGTACCGCGAGGCCCACGTAAAGCTGCCTACGTGCAGCGGAAGCGCGACTGTGCCCAGTCCGCGAGCGCGGCCGTGTCGAACGGCGAGTGCGGCTCGACGACCAGGCGGATCGTCTTGCGCCCGGTCAGGTTCACCTGCACGGGCACCGCCGGGTCCCCGCCCTTGACCAGCGATGACCGCCACAGCCGCACGCCGTCCCCAAAGATCGAGAAGCGCACCTTGCCCAGGCCCAGCGTCATGTCGTCGACACCGACGACCGCGTCATACGTCGAGCACGCGCGGTTCAGGTCGATGGTGACGGAGGACTGGCCATGGACGGTCACCCCGTGGCCGTACTGCGTGTTCGCGACGGACAGGCCGGAGCGCTGCCAGACCCAACTGCTCTCGCCGAGCCGCATCTCGGGCTTGGTGCCGTCACCGACGACGCCGTACCGCAGCTCGCTCCACTGGTAGACCGTCGGCGCGGGCGGCGGCGGAGGCGGCGGCTCGGGCTTCGGCTTGGTCGGTGTGGGCGTAGGAGTCGGCGTCGGCTTCGGGGCCGGCGGCTTGGGCTTCGGTGGGGGCGTCGGGGTCGGCTTCGGCTCGGGAGCCTGCTTCGGGGGAGGCTTCGGCTTCTTCTCGGCGACCGGCTGCTCGGGCTTCGGCTTCGGCTTCGGTTCCGGGGGCGGCGGTTTGCTCGGCGCGACGGGCTCCACGGCCGGGGGATTCCCGGCGCTCGGCAGGTCCTTGGGCTTGTCCCCGCCACCCGCGGTGAGGGCGATCGCCGCAGCCGCGGCCGCGACGACCACAGCCGCCGCGATACCGGCCTTCGCGGGCGCGCCGAGACCCTCGGCGGCGGCACCGCCACCGGCCGCACCACCGGACGAGCCGCCGCTCGCCGCTGCCGCACCCGCGGCACCTGCTCCCGCGGCACCCGCGGCGCCACCGCCGACGAGCGCGGCCACCTTCGCGTACCCGGCGGCACCGAACCAGCCGATGACCGCGATCGGCACGACCCCGGGGATACCGCTTGCGACTTCCTTGATCTGGCCCGCGGCCAGGCGGCACTTGACGCACTCCTCCAAGTGCTTGCGCAGGCCGCGCTCGGCCCGGGTGCGCAGACTGCCGCGTGCGTAGGCGCCGAGCCGGTCGGCGTAGCGGGCGCACTCCTCGTTCTCGGCGAGGGCGGTGCTCACATGGGCCTGGAGATACGCCTCCTTCAGCCCCTCGCGCGCCCGCTTGGCGAGCACCCGGGTGCCGTTGGCGTCGAGCCCGAAGAGCGTGGCGACGTCGCTGGGGGACTCGTCCTCGATCTCCGTGTGCCACAGCACGGCCTGCCAGCGTTCCGGAAGGCTCCGGAACGCCTGCATGGCCATGGACTGCTCGGCCTCGTGCATCGCGAGCACGTCCGCGCCAAGGTCCAGGCCCGCTCCGAAGGAGCCAACGGATGCAGTGTCGTCGGAGACCTCGGAGCTGCGGGAGGCCTGCGCCGCGAACACCGCGAAGTCCTCGACCAGTTGCTCCCGCTTCGCCGACTTTGTCCACCCGGCGGCGACACGGCGCACGGTGGTGAGCAGATAGGCGCGCACCGCGTGCTCGGGCCCGCTGCCGCCCCGGACCGCCTGCAGCATCCGCGCGAAGACCTCGGCCGTGAGGTCGTCGGCGGTGTGCGCGTCCCGGCAGCATGTGCGGGCGTACCGGCGGACTGCTTCGGCGTGCCTTCGGTACAGCTCTTCGTAGGCGGTGTCGTCGCCCGCCCGCATCCGGGTGATCAAGTCGCTGTCGGGCGGCGGGCCGTCCCCGGGCGCGAGAACTCCGGCCTCGGTCGGCAGGAGGGGCGGTGCGGCTTGGCTCCGGACGCCTTCGCGCTGCGGCGGGACGCTGGGATCCGCGCCGACGGGTCCGCCACCGGCCACGGGCCCGCCACCGGCTCCGGGGCCGCCCTGGCTCGGTACCTGCCGAGGAGGCTGTCCTCCGGCCCCCTCGCCCAAGGCGGAGGACGACTCGTCCCGCCCGTCACCACTCATCGCGGAAAGCCCCCGCTTGCACACTCAGACCCGGCCATCCGGGAAAGAGTGCCACACGGGCGTGCTCCGGCGGTCGGCGATGACGGGCAACCACCCTTCCGAGGTGACTTCCCGTATTCGAGCACTACCGTTCACCCATTCGGGGAAGGCTCAACCGCCACGTGCCGACCAGCGGTTGAGCCGTCCTCGTGCCGCTCCTGTGCCGCTTTTGTGCCGTCCCCGGGCCCCGTCAGACCGTGGGGCGCGAGCGGAGCCCTTCGAGCAGGATGTCGAGCAGCCGCGACGAGGCCGCCGCCTGCTGCGCCGCGTCCGGCAGCGAGGGCGCCGCCGTGGCTATCACCAGGAGCACGTCCGCCACGGTCACGTCCGGGCGCAGCTCGCCCGCCGCACGTGCCCGCTCCACGAGGCGCCCGACGACGTCCAGGAGCGCGACCGCCCCCGGGTCGTCCGCCGCCGGCTCCTGGACCGGAGCCGAGCGCTGCTCGACGAGCCGCAGCTCGGGAGCGACCACGGCCGCCTGCCGCTGCTGCGGCACGCGCGCCTCGTCGTCCCGTACGCCCGCGACCTCGTCCGCGACGCCCACCCGAAGGACCTGGGGCGGCAGGAGCCGCCCCGCACCCGAGGCGACGGACGTCCGCAGGAAGCGCGAGAGCGCCGACCACGGTTCGTCCTCCTGCCCGAGCGCCGAACGTGCCTGATCTGTCAGCCGGGAGGTTTCCTCCTCGGCTATGCGCCGCACCAGTACGTCCTTGCTGGGGAACCGCCGGTAGACCGTGCCGACGCCGACTCGTGCGCGCCGGGCCACGTCCTCCATCGGTGCGCCGTAACCCAGCTCGCCGAAGACCTCGCGCGCCGCGCGAAGTACGTGCTCAAGATTGCGCTGTGCGTCCACACGCAGCGGCGTCGAACGCGGTCCGTCCCCCATGTCGCGTCCGTTCCCGCTGGTGGCGACGGCTGATGCCGACGCCGTGCTGGAAGTCCAGTGAGATTCCTGAATATGCATACGCGTTTCCCCCGGTAATGACGTCTCCCCCCGGAGACTCTCCCCGCCATTGACAACCGGAGTGTGAGGATCGAACTAGATTCCGGGCCCCGTAGCTGGACCCGACGAGCGCATCCCCCGACACCCCGACGACACACGAACATAGTTGAGGCAGAGTCAATTCAGAAGAGGTGGGTTCCGCACGGAGCGCCCCCCGATCGGAGTACGGACTGATTCCTACCCGATTGATCCTCTTCACTTCCCCCCTCTTTCACCCGCTGACCTGCAAACCTTTCGCCCGCCAGGCCACGGCCCGCACGGCGTGCCGCGCACCGCGACCGGTCACACAAATTGTCGAGCCTGTGGACAAACTCCTGAGGTGGGTGCGTCATGGGGTGGTGAAGGAACCTGTGCGCATTCTCGTTGTGGGCGGCGGCTACGTCGGCATGTACACCGCGCTGCGCCTCCAGCGGAAGCTGAAACCGGAGCTGAAGCGGGGCGAAGCGGAGATCGTGGTGGTGACGCCCGATCCGTATATGACCTATCAGCCATTCCTGCCCGAAGCCGCTGCCGGCTCCATCTCGCCGCGTCATGTGGTGGTCCCGCTCCGCCGCGTCCTGGACAGATGCCGCATCGTCATCGGCGAGGTCACGTCGATCGAGCACGCCAAGCGCACGGCATCCTTCACCACGCTCGCCACAGCCGATGAGGGCTCGGGCGCCGTCGACATCACGTACGACGAACTCGTCCTGGCCCCCGGCTCCGTCTCGCGCACCCTGCCGGTCCCCGGCCTCGCCGAGCACGGCGTCGGCTTCAAGACAGTCGAAGAGGCCATCGGCCTGCGCAACCACGTCATCGAGCAGATGGACATCGCCTCGTCGACGCGCGACCCGGCGATCCGCGACGCGGCCCTGACCTTCGTCTTCGTGGGCGGCGGCTACGCGGGGGTCGAGGCGCTGGGCGAGCTGGAGGACATGGCCCGCTACGCCTCGCGGTACTACCACAACGTCAAGGCCGAGGACATGAAGTGGATCCTCGTCGAGGCCAGCGGGCGGATCCTGCCCGAGGTCGGCGAGGAGATGGGCAAGTACACCGTCCGTGAGCTGCGGCGCCGCAACATCGACGTACGTCTGGAGACCCGTCTGGACTCCTGCGAGGACCGGGTCGCCGTACTGAGTGACGGCGCGCGCTTCCCCACCCGCACGGTCGTGTGGACCGCGGGCGTCAAACCGCACCCCGTGCTCGCCGCGACCGACCTGCCGCTGAACGAACGCGGCCGTCTGAACTGCACCGCCCAGCTGTCCGTCGACGGCGCCACGCACGCGTGGGGCGCGGGAGACGCCGCATCCGTCCCCGATGTCACGGCGGACGAGCCCGGCAAGGAGTGCGCCCCCAACGCCCAGCACGCGGTACGCCAGGCCAGGACGCTGGGCGACAACATCGCGGCGTCTCTGCGCGAACAGCCCCTCAAGGAGTACACGCACAAATACGTTGGCTCAGTCGCGTCCCTGGGACTCCACAAAGGCGTCGCACATGTCTACGGACGGAAGTTGAAGGGCTACCCTGCCTGGTTCATGCACCGCGTCTACCACCTGAGCCGTGTGCCCACCGTCAACCGCAAGTCCAGGGTGCTCGCCGAATGGACCCTGTCGGGCCTGTTCAAACGCGAGATCGTCTCCCTGGGCTCGCTCGAGCACCCGCGTGCGGAGTTCGAACTCGCTGCCGGGGGCAGAAGCCCGAAGGAGTCCTCCTGACCGGAGGCAGGAACTCCCTGCCGGACACCGGCGTCTGACGGATGTCAGTCCGGTCGGCCAGACTGTTCGTGTGACCATGGGCGGGCCAGGACCGCCGGAAATCCCCGCCCGATCCAGAAGCGACATCACGAGGCCTACCGCAGTGAACTTCACGCGCTGGAGCGCCCGGCTCCCCGGAACGCAGCGCCGCGCCGCGGCGCGCACCGACCTGGGGATCTCCCCGCCACAGCGAGCCGAAAGCTCCGTCCCTGCGGCCCGCGCCGAAGGAGTCCAGGAGGGCACGACCCTCACCCCCGCCGCCGGCGTCGACGAACTGCCCACCCGCGATGTGCTCGACCGCATCCCGGCCCTCGTCGCCCTGGTGCACGGCCCCGAGCACCGCATCGCGTACGTCAACGACGCGTACGCCACCGCATTCGGCGAGCGCCCCGTGGGCGAACCCGCCCGCGACGCGCTGCCCGAGCTGGACGAACTGGGCCTGCTGCCCCTCATGGATCAGGTCCTGCGCAGCTCCAAGCCGCGCACGGTCAAGTCCCGCAAGGCGCCGAGCGGCCGTTCGTACACGTTCACCTGCACCCCCGTGACGCTCCCCGCGGGCGGCCCCGCCGCCGGGCTCACGGACGACGGCATCCTCGTCTTCGCCGCCGACGTCACCGACCACGCGGAGGCCGCCGAGCGGCTGCGGGCCAGCGAGCGCACCCAGCGCGAGACGGCCGTCACGCTGCAACGCTCGCTGCTGCCGCAGGAGTTGGAGCAGCCGGACGACCTGCGCATCGCTGCCACGTACCAACCGGGCGGCACGGAAGCCGCGGTCGGCGGCGACTGGTACGACGTGATCACCCTCGGCGGCGGCCGCACCGCCCTGGTCATCGGCGACGTCATGGGCCGCGGTGTCCGCGCCGCGGCGGTCATGGGCCAGCTCCGCACGGCCGTGCGCGCCTACGCCCGCCTCGACCTGCCCCCGCACGAGGTCCTCCAGCTCCTGGACGGCCTCGCCACCGAGATCGACGCCATGCAGATCGCCACCATGGTCTACGCCGTGCATGACCCGAACGAAGGCAATCTCGTCTACGCCTCCGCCGGGCACCTGCCGATCCTCGTACGGGACGAGGGCGGAGTGATCCACCGCGCGGAGGAGCCCACGGGCCCGCCGCTCGGCACCGGTGGCTGGCAGCACACCTCGGGCTCGGTCCCGCTCGGCCCCGGCTCGACCGCCGTCCTCTACACGGACGGCCTGGTCGAGCGGCGCAGCGAGGACATCGACGAAGGCGTCGCCTCTCTGGAGCGCGCCCTCGCGGGCGCCACCGGCACACCCCAGGTGGTCTGCGACCGCCTGATCCGCGCCCTGGGAGTGACGGCCGACCACGACGACGACGTGGCGGTACTCGTCATCCAGCACCCGGCACGCACCGGCCTGGACGCCGAGCTGTTCCGGAACGCGGCCCTGGAGCTGCTCGGTGGTGTGGAAGCGGCGCCACGCGCGCGTGCCTTCGCCACCGGAGTCCTCGCCAGCTGGCGCTTCCCGCCCGAACTGCACGACCTGGGAGTCCTCGCGGCCAGCGAACTGGTCGCCAACTCCCTCCAGCACGGCACCCCGCCGATGCGCCTTCGCCTGCGCCGCACGGACCGCCGGCTGATCATCGAGGTCACGGACGGCGACGACCACCTGCCGCGCCGCCGCCGAGCCGAGCCCGCGGACGAGGCGGGCCGTGGCATCGCCATCATCGCCACGATCGCCTCGAACTGGGGCTCACGGCGCACACCGGGCGGCGGCAAGGCGGTCTGGTGCGAATTCGCCCTCCCGCGCGCGTAAGTACGCGTAAGTACGTAAGTACCCGCGTAGTACTTAGGAGCCGGTGGGCACAGGCTCCACGGAGTCCGGGGTGCCCTGAGCGACCACCCGGCTCTTGGCCACGTACGGCTGGTTCTGCAGCGGAGTGAGCTGCCGCCCCAGACGTACCGCGAGCACCGTGATGCCCAGCGAGAACAGCAGGAACGTCACGATGTACGGGCCGTGCAGCGCGGCCCCCATCGGACCGCCGACCGCAGGACCGACCGCGAGCGCCAACTGCTTCACCAGGGCGAACGCCGAGTTGTACTGACCGACCATCCCGGCCGGAGCCAGATCGGCGACCAGCGGGGCGACGGTCGGCGACAGCATCGACTCACCGAGTCCGAAGAGCGCGTACGTGGAGATGAACGCGGCGGTCGCCATGGTCTGGCTGCCATGCCCCATCCCCGCGTAGCCGGCCGCGATCCACGCGACGGCCCAGATGAGACCGACGGCCGCGATCACGCGGGACCGCTTGCGCCGCTCGACGAACTTCAGGACGGCGAACTGCGCGACGACGATCACGGCCGTGTTGGCGGCGAGCGCGATGCCGAGCGTCGACGGCGAGATCCCGGCCGCCTCCACGCCGTACGCGGAGAGACCCGACTCGAACTGCCCGTAGCAGGCGAAGAACAGCACGAAGCCGAGCACGCACAGCTGCACCATCGCCTTGTGACGGAGGAGCGCCCGCAGGCCGCGCTGCGGGGCGGACCCGTCCGTGGGCACGGCGTCCTGGATGGACGGCGCGTGCGGAAGCCGCACAGTGACGACGATCGCGGCGAGGACCAGGAACATCACGGCCTCGATGGAGAACAGCGTGATGAAGCTGCCCGGGTCGTGCTCGTCGACGATCTGGCCGCCGATGAGCCCACCGATACCGAGGCCCAGGTTCTGCAGGAAGAACTGCATCGCGAAGGCACGCGTGCGCGTGGTGGGCGTCGAGCACCAGACGATCATCGTGGCGAGCGCGGGCTGCATCACCGCGGTACCGGCGCCGAGAAGAGCAGCCGAGACGATCGCCGTCGGCTCACTGTTCGCGAGGCCCAGGGCGAGGGCACCCACCGAGGCGGTCAGCGCCGCTCCCATAAGTACGGGGAGCGGGCCACGTCGGTCGATGACGCGCCCGGTGACGGGCAGCACGATCAACGCGGCCATGGCAAAGGCGGCGAGCACGATGCCCGCCGTACCGGCCCCCAGATCCCGCACCTGCGCCACGTACACGTAGAGGAACGGAACCGTGAACCCCACGCCGAACGCGCTCAGCGCGCTGCCCACCTGAATACGACGCATCGCTGCGCCCATCGCCCTGGTCACTTTCACCTGCCTTAGGAGTGAAGACTTCGAAGCTAAAGTTAGAAGCTAAACAATACACACAGAAGAACTTCAACGCCAAGTGAGGTCGTGCCATACTGCGGCCCATGGGTGACACTCCCGGCCCCAGTGAGCCGACTCTCGAAGAGCAGATCGCCGCCTACCAGCGGGAGTTTCAGGACCTCGACCCCCAGGTCGAGGAGATCGTCTCGGCCCTCGGCCGCCTCAACCGGCGGATGAGCGTCGCCTACGGACGGCAGACCGCGACCCTCGGCATCAGCAACGCCGAGTGGGAAGTCCTCAAGGCCCTCGTCCTCTCCGGCGCCCCGTACCAAATGGGCCCCGGCGAGCTCGCCAAAGGCCTCGGCCTCACGCCGGCGGCCATGACCCACCGCATCGACCGCATGGTGGCGGAGGGTCTGGTGACCCGGGACCGCGACGAGACCAACCGCGTACGAGTGATCGTGGAGCTCACCGCGGAGGGCCGCGAGAAGTGGCTTGAGGCGATGCGCCTGGCCACGGTCTTCGAGGAGGACCTCCTCCAGGACCTGTCCCAGGAGGAGCGCGGCGCCCTCGGTGAAGTACTGACTCGCCTCCTTCGCAGGGTGGAGCACGCCCAGCCGGACGCGGGCGGACGCCTCACCGACCTGGACTGAGACGGCGGTTGGGGCCCGGGTCGAGGACCAAGGCGAGGACCAGGCCGAGCGCCCCACCACGGCGTTTGACAGTCACCCACCGTCTCAGTAAAGTTCTTCGGGTTGCCACGGAGCCGTAACGGTTCTGCGACAGCCACTCCCGCCGCTGAAACGCGGCAAAACAAACTCTGCACGACATCCCCCCGGGAACGACTTCGGCATGCCCGAATTCAATTCCAGGACTCGATTATGAGTAGCCGGGAAGAACCGCTAGAGTTTGAGACGTCGGAACGGCCCAACAGCCGGGAAGACAAACCCCGCTGACTGGGAATCAGGCCCGAAAGGATCTGGTAGAGTCGGACTCGCCGGAAAGGGAAA
>NZ_JBHTSF010000173.1:0-18063 GCF_042795295.1 Streptomyces sp. NPDC056486 | reverse complement strand
GTCCGTGGACGGTGACCACCGACGCCTGTGTCATGCCAGCGACGCTCGGGCCACACCGACGCCGCCCGGGTCAGCCCGCACGCGTCACTTCTTCAACGTCAGCAGGTCGATGTTGGCGTTGCACTGGTTGCCCTCGGCGCACTCCAGCTGGATCACGTTCGTCCCCTTGGTGAGCTCGACGGGGGCCCACGTCGTCTGCCAGCCCTTCTCCCAGTCACCCTTGGGGGACGGGATGAAGTTCTTCATGCCGAGCGACTGCGCGTTCGCCTTCCCGTTGACGTTGAGCGTGGCGTCGGCGTCCTCGCCGGGAATGCCGTACCGCACGTACAGCCGGTAGCTTCCCGCCTTCTTGATGCTGACGGTCCAGGAAACCTTGGCACCGACCTGGTTGAAGCCCTGGACGTAGGAGCCGCCCGCGGCCTTCGCGCCCTTGACCTCCGAGGACGTGGACGTCCCGCCCTCCAGCTTCAGCGACTTCGCGTCCGTCTTCGGGAGCTCGGCCGGGTCCGCCGGGTCCTTCGACGGCTTGTCGCTGGGCTTCACCGTCTCGCCCTGCGTCGAGCCGCCGCCCGCGGCCTTGTCGTCGCCCTCGTCCTTGTCGCCGAACATCATCGCGGCGCCGATCCCGATGGCGACGACCGCGACGATCGCGATCGCGGCGATCAGGATGCCCTTGGTGTTGGGGCCACCGCCACGGCCGCCCGAGCCGCGGGACGCCGGGGTGTACTGCGGTGCCGAGGGGGCTCCGCCGGGCTGCGTCTCCGGAGCGGCGTAGTGCGCGTTCGGCTGGCCGTAGGTCTGCGGCTGCTGCGGCACCTGCTGGCCGTACGTGGGCGCGGCCTGCGTGCCGTACGTGTTGGGCCGACGGTCGCCGACGGCGCGCACGTGGTTGTACGAGGACCGGGGACCCGGGTACCCATAGCCGCCCCCGCCGCTGGGCGGGGTGGCGCCGGCCGCCTGTCCGTCTTCGTACAGATAGCCGAACACATCGTCGTCGCCCTCTGGCGCGTTCGGCGTCTGTCCGCCGTTGTTGCCGGGCGTCATTCCCAGGTCACTCCCTCATATCGCTGACCGGGGGAGCCTACCCGTTCCGAGTGAGCCCACGGGGTGTCGTTGGCCTCATCCGGCCCGCCTGTGCTGCTTGGCACGGGACCGTTTCTCCACGTACATCCGCTGGTCAGCGGAGTGCAACACCTCGTCTGCCGACATCCCGCAGTGTGCCCACCCGATTCCGAAACTGGCGCCTACCCGGACCGCACGCCCGTCCACCCGGATCGGCGGGATGATCGAGTTCCGCAGCCGCACCGCGAGGTCCTGCGCGTCGGCCCGGCAGAGACCGTCGGCGAGGACGACGAACTCGTCGCCGCCGAGCCTGGCGACCGTGTCGCCGTCACGGACACCGCTGGTGAGCCGCCTTGCCACCTCGATGAGAACCGCGTCACCCGTGGTGTGCCCGAAGCGGTCGTTGATCGACTTGAAGCCGTCGAGGTCGCAGAAGAGAACGGCGAGGCCCTTGGTGCCGTCGTCCGTGTCCCCGGGCCCTTCCGGCGGCGCGACGGTGTGCACGTGATGATCGAAGCCCTCGCCGCTCTGCTGCAGGCTGTGCGCGTTGTTCGAGCCGTAGTCGAAGCTGTGCTGACCGTCCGCGTCATACACGCCGTCGTACGCCGCATCCAGCGAGTCCACCGCGCTCGGCTGACCCGCGTGCGGCCTGCGACAGAGACGGGCGCTGAGGCGGGAGCGCAGCTCGGCGGAGTTCGGCAGGCCGGTGAGGGAGTCGTGCGACGCGCGGTGCGCGAGCTGGAGCTCGCGGCGCTTGCGGTCCTCTATGTCCTCGACGTGGGTGAGGAGGAAGCGCGGGCCGTCGGCGGCGTCCGCGACGACGGAGTTGCGCAGGGAAACCCAGACGTACGTCCCGTCGCGGCGCGCGAGGCGCAGCTCGGCCCTGCCTCCCTCGGCGGAGGTCCGCAGGAGCGTGCCGATGTCCTCGGGGTCGACCAGGTCGGAGAAGGAGTAGCGGCGCATCGCGGACGCGGGGCGGCCGAGCAGGCGGCACAGCGCGTCGTTCGTGCGCAGGATGCGGCCGTGCTGGTCGCCTCCCATCTCGGCGATGGCCATGCCCGAAGGCGCGTACTCGAAGGCCTGCCGGAAGGATTCCTCACTGGCCCGCAGCGCCTGCTGCTCGCGCTCCAGGCGGACCAGGGCGCGCTGCATGTTGGCGCGGAGCCGGGCGTTGCTGATCGCGATCGCGGCCTGGAACGCGTACATCTGCAGGGCCTCGCGGCCCCAGGCGCCGGGCCTGCGGCCGTTGCGCGGCCGGTCCACGGAGATCACGCCGAGCAGCTCGCCGCCGGCGGCGCCCGTCGCGTACATCGGCGCGAAGAGCCGGTCCGCGGGGTGCCACTCGTCCTCGAAGCGGGGCGCGGGGCCGTCGGTGTACCACTGCGGGACGTCGTCCTCGTCGAGAACCCAGCCCTCGGTGTACGAGATGAACCTCAGGGCGCCCCAGGCCTCGCCCATGGCGAGCCGCTTCTCCCATGCCTCACGCGAGCCGACCCGGCCGGTGATGAGCGCCTCGGCGGCGGTGTTGCCCGCGAAGGCGGCGACGACGAGATCGCCGTCCGGGCGTACGAGATTGACGCACGCCAATTCATAGCCAAGGCCATTGACCACGCCGTCGGCGACGGTCTGCAGCGTGTCCGCCAGGCTCCGGGCCGTATTGAGATCCGCCACCACCTGATGCAGCTGCCGCAGGGTCGCAAGACGGACGTACGGCTCCGACTCGGTCTCCATTGCTCGCTCTCCCCGAGACCTCGACAGCAACTCCAGGATTCGCAGCGCCCTTAGTGTTCCCTCAGTAACTGAGTTCTCTCAGTGTGTCTGATTGCCACCGTCACTGAATCACAGCGAGCAGCTTGCCCGGTACACAGGGTCAACAAAATATGGGTCCTGTGACTCAAGTCACAGGTGGGAACCCTTCGTTGGTCCAGTCCACTCGCCCGATGGGCGCCTTTTGGGAGCCTCTCGGGCCGCCTCATCGGCCATCGGTCCTAGGCCCGGTCTCGGCCCTCGGCCCGATGTGGAGACAGGGACGGCGGGACTAGCGTCGCTCCCGTGGTCCCCGTACTGAAGACATCCCTGACGTCCCCGGAGAACGCTCCCGCGACTCCCTCCGCCCCGCCCACCCCACGTTCCCCGTCCCTTGACGGGCATCCTGTGGGTGTGAGCAATGAACAGTTCCGCGCCGCCATGTCCCGGCTCGCCGCGGGTGTGGTCCTGGTGACCGCCTGCGAGCCGTCCCTGGACGCGGACGACCCTCAGGCGCCGGTCGGCGAGGACGTCGGCATGACCGCGACGGCCTTCCTCTCCGTGTCCCTCGATCCGCCTCTCGTGCTGGTCAGCCTGCGTGAGGGCTCCCGAATGGACGACCTGCTCGCCGAGCAGCCGCTGTGGGGCGTCTCGGTGCTATCCGAGAGCCAGCGCCACATCGCGGGCCGGTTCGCGATGAAGGGCAGGATCAGCGACCGGCTGCTCTTCGCGGACATCCCCTACGCGCGGGGAGAGGCATCCGGGGCGCCCCTGATCGGCGGCGCGCTCGCGACACTGGAGTGCCGGACCGAACAGACGGTGACAGCGGGTGACCACACCCTCGTCATCGGGCGAGTACTTTCGGCTGCGCTGCCGAGCGTGGACGGGGGCCCGCTGACGTACTTCAAGGGGAAGTACCGGCAGCTGGGCTGAGGACGGGCCGAGGCCGGGCTCAGGTCTTTCCGCTGTTTCCCGCGTTTCCCGCTGCTTCCCGCTGTCTTCCGCCGAGCGGTCTTTGCTTACGCACGTTTGCCGCGAGAGCCGCTGCGGCGGTGGCCGGGGCTCAGCCCCATCCTTCCCCCGAGCGGCCGCGCTTGGTCTGGCTGCGCTGCTTCTTCTCGCGCAGGCGCCGCTCGTTGATGCCCCGGGGGATCTTCGTGGCGCGGCGGGGGCGCGGCGGCGGTGCGGTGGCCTCGGCGAGCAGCGCGGCCAGGCGGGTCGCCGCCATCTCGCGGTTGCGCCACTGGGAACGGTGCTCGGAGGCCCGCACGCTGACGACACCGTCGACGAGCCGGCTCGCGAGCCGCTCCAGGGCGCGCTCCTTCCACACCGGAGGCAGCGCTTCCGTGTTGGCCAGGTCGAATCTCAGCTCCACCTGCGAATCGCTGGTGTTGACGTGCTGACCGCCCGGCCCCGAGGACCTGGAGAAGCGCCACATGAGCTCGGCCTCGGGCAGGGAGACGGAGCCGCGGATGACATAGGGACCGGACATGGGTCCTATCGTCCCGCGTCTGTCCGGTCCACGTCACCCGCATTTACGGCGCGTCCCGCTTGCGCCGGATGGGGCGCCAGAGATGAGTAAAGAAAGTAAAAGGACCTGGAACCTCTGGGACCCCGGTCGACGTTCATAGGGTGACGGTAGCTTCGTCCCCAGTACGAAGCCCGTTCGTACGCAACGAGGGAAGGGACTCCCAACAATGGCAGTAAGCCTGTCCAAGGGTGGCAACGTCTCGCTCACCAAGGAGGCTCCGGGCCTGACCGCCGTCACCGTGGGCCTCGGCTGGGACGTCCGTACCACCACTGGCACCGACTTCGACCTGGACGCCTCGGCCATCGCGGTGAACCCGCAGGGCAAGGTCTTCTCGGACCAGCACTTCGTCTTCTTCAACAACAAGGTGACGCCGGACCAGACCATCGAGCACACCGGTGACAACGTCACGGGTGAGGGCGAGGGCGACGACGAGCAGATCAAGGTCAACCTGGCGGGCCTCCCGGCCGACATCGACAAGATCGTCTTCCCGGTCTCGATCTACGACGCCGAGAACCGCTCGCAGAACTTCGGCCAGGTGCGGAACGCCTTCATCCGCATCATCAACCAGGCCGGTGGCACCGAGATCGCCCGCTATGACCTGAGCGAGGACGCCGCCACCGAGACCGCCATGGTCTTCGGCGAGCTGTACCGCAGCGGCGCGGAGTGGAAGTTCCGCGCGGTGGGTCAGGGCTACGCGTCCGGCCTCGTCGGCATCGCACAGGACTTCGGCGTCAACGTCTGAGGTTCGTAGGCCAGTCAGCAGTTCCCGAGGGCCCCCGGTGGAATCTCCGCCGGGGGCCCTCGCCGTTGCCGTGACGGCTCCGGGGCCGCAGGATCGTGGGCACCACCCACCACTTGAAGGAGTGTGAGGGCCATGGCGACCGTGGTGCTGGTCGGGACGCTCGACACCAAAGGCGCGGAGTACGCCTGGCTGCGCGAGCGGCTCAGGGAGTACGGCAGCGACACCCTGCTCATCGACACCGGCATACTGCCTCCTCCCGAGCACGCCCCCACCGCCGACGTGCCGGCCGACGCCGTGGCCCGCGCGGCCGGACACGACCTGGCGAAGCTGCGCGGCACGGGCGAGCGAGGCGCGGCCGTGGCGGCGATGGCGGACGGCGTGACCGAGGTGGTGCTCGACCTGCACCGGCAGGGCAAGCTGCACGCGGTGCTCGCCGCAGGAGGCAGCGGCGGTTCGTCGATCGCCTCGCAGGCGATGCGCGCCCTGCCGATCGGGGTGCCGAAGGTGCTCGTCAGCACGATGGCGGGCGGCGACGTGGCGCCATACGTCGGCAGCAGCGACCTCACCCTGATGTACAGCGTCGTGGACATCTCCGGCATCAACGCGGTCTCCCGGCAGGTCCTCGGCAACGCGGCGGCGGCAGCCGCGGGCATGGCACGGCGCTTCGAGCGCAACCACGACGAACTGGCGGGCCGCGGCCGCAAGGTGGTCGCCGCCACGATGTTCGGCGTGACGACGCCCGCGATCGACGCGGCGCGCGCCCGGCTCGACGCACTCGGCTACGAGGTCCTCGTCTTCCACGCGACGGGCGCGGGCGGCCGGGCGGTGGAGAAGCTGGCGTCCGACGGCCTCCTCGACGGCGTACTGGACCTGACGACCACCGAGCTCGCCGACGAACTGGTCGGCGGTGTCCTCTCGGCAGGACCCGAGCGCCTCACCGCGGCGGGCCGCGCGGGCATCCCGCAGGTGGTCGCTCCCGGCGCCCTCGACATGGTCAACTTCGGCCCGGAGCAGACGGTCCCGTCCCGCTTCGCCGACCGCACCCTCCTCGTCCACAACCCCACGGTCACGCTGATGCGCACGACGGCCGACGAGATGACCGCGCTCGGCACCACCCTCGGCCACAAGCTCGCCGCCGCGCGCGGCCCCGTCGAGTTCTTCTGGCCGCTGCGCGGGGTCTCGGCGGTGGACGTCGAGGGCGGCCCGTTCGAGGACACGGCGGCGGACGAGGCCGGCCTCAGCGCGCTGCGGACGACGGTGCGGGGCAGCGGCGTACGACTGCATGAGCTGGACGCGCACATCAACGACGCGGAGTTCGCGGTGGCGATGGCGGACCGCCTGGACGAGCTGATCAGCGCGCGGGCGCTGAAGCGGACGCCCTGACACCACCCTGACACCGCCCTGCCAGCAACTCACCCCGGACTCGCTCAAGGAGCACTCCATGACGACGCAGATCACCCGCAAGGAAGCGCTGGCCCGCCTCAACGCCCAGGTGGCGAAGGGCAATCCGGTGATCGGAGCGGGAGCGGGCACGGGCCTCTCCGCCAAGTGCGCGGAGGAGGGCGGCGTGGACCTCCTGATCATCTACAACTCGGGCCGCTACCGGATGGCGGGCCGCGGCTCGCTCGCGGGCCTGCTCCCGTACGGCGACGCGAACGCGATCGTGGTGGACATGGCCAGAGAGGTGCTCCCGGTGGTGAAGGACACCCCGGTCCTTGCCGGGGTGTGCGGCACCGACCCCTTCCGGGACATGGGCCGCTTCCTGGACGAGCTGAAGGGGATGGGCTTCACCGGCGTACAGAACTTCCCGACGGTCGGCCTGTACGACGGCACGTTCCGCACCAACCTCGAAGAGACCGGCATGGGGTACGGCCTGGAGGTGGACATGGTCCGCGAGGCCCGCGCCCGCGACCTCCTGACGACCCCGTACGTCTTCGACCCCGACCAGGCCGCCGACATGGCCAGGGCCGGAGCGGACGTCCTGGTCCCCCACGTTGGCCTGACGACCAAGGGCTCGATCGGCGCGGGCACGGCCATGACCCTCGACCAGGCGGCGACGGCGGTCCAGGAGATGCACGACGCGGCCAAGCGCGTGAACCCCGACATCCTGGTCCTGTGCCACGGCGGCCCCATCGCGGAACCGCAGGACGCGGCCCACGTCCTGTCCCGCACCGAGGGGATCGTCGGCTTCTTCGGCGCGTCGTCGATCGAACGCCTCCCGACCGAACGCGCGATCGTGGACCAGACGCGCGCCTTCAAATCGCTGAAGGCACAGGGCTGAGTGCGGCTAGCCTGCGCCGCATGATCCTCGAACCGCTCGCCCCCGCGGAGGACGGCGCGCTCCCCGGTGAGCTGCTCACCGAGCTCACCGCCCTCTACGCGTCGAACCACGTCTTCCACGCACTCTCCGGGGACTTCCCCGACCCCCACGACGTCCGCCCCGAACAGGTCGCCGCCGCGCTCGCGGACGATCTTGCCGAACCGGAGGCGGAGGTGCTCCTCGCGCGGTCCGAGGGGCGGGTCGTCGGGATCGGCATCATGCTGAAGCGGCATCCCGATCCCGCCGACCCCGATCCGTGGATCGGGCTGCTCATGGTGGATGCCCGGCAGCAACGCCGGGGATTCGGGCGGGAGTTGGTGGAGAGGATCGAGGAGCGGTTCCGGGCGGACGGACGCGCCGGGGTGCGGATCGCCGTCCTGGAGCAGAACGCCCCCGGGCTCGCCTTCTGGGGCACGCTCGGGTACGAGGTCATCGACCACCGGCGCGACCGCGACGCGGACCGCCCCTGCGCCGTACTCCGCAAGCCGCTCTCCTGACGCCCCGGTCCCTACGGGCGGTCCGGCTTTCCGTCTTCGTACAGCCACGGGCCCCAGATCGCGCGCACCTTCTTGCGCGCCGCCTCGCCGCCCGCGTGGCTCTCCACGTACCGCGTGAAGTCCTCGGTGTCCGCGTTGCGGTGGCGGTAGGTCTTCGTCCAGCCCTGCACGATGTCGTAGAAGGTGTCGTCGCCCACCGCCTGGCGGATCTTGTGGATGACCATGCCGCCCCGCTCGTACACCGGGCTGTCCGAGATCTGATCGGCGGACGGCGGCTTCGCGGGCGGGAACTCCCAGATGGCTTCGTTGTCCTCCTCGTCCTCGTAGTAGTCGTCCGCGTAGATGTCGTCGAAGGTCTCCTGCACGCTGTCGCCTTCGTTGTCCTCCTCCCAGAGCCACTCGGCGTACGTCGCGAAGCCCTCGTTGAGCCACATGTCCCGCCAGGACTTGGGCGTCACGGAGTTCCCGAACCACTGGTGGGCCAGCTCGTGGACGACGAGTTCGGTGTCGGGGGCGCCGGGGAAGGTGGGGCGGGTCTGGGTCTCCAGGGCGTACCCCGCGTCCTCCTCACGGCCGACGATCGCGCCGGTCGACGAGAAGGGGTAGGGGCCGAAGTTCAGCTCCTGCCACTCCATGATCTCGGGGATGCGGTTCAGCGCCTTCGCGCTGTCCTTGACCCGCGAGGGGTCCACCGCCGTGAGCACCGGGATGCCGGACTTCGTCGTCGACTTCTTCACCTCGAACGACCCGATCGCCACCGTCGCCAGATAGCTCGCCATCGGCTCCGCGCTGTGCCAGGCGAAGGTGGTGCGGCCGTTCTTGGTCGACTCGCGGGTCAGCTCGCCGTTGGAGATGGCCTTCAGGCCCTTGGGGACGGTGATCCGTATGTCGTACGAGGCCTTGTCCGACGGGTGGTTGTCGGACGGGAACCAGGCCATCGAGCCCGTCGGCTCGCCGAGCGCGAGGGCGCCCTCCTCCGTCCGCAGCCAGCCCTCCTCGGAGTCGTCCGGGTCGGTGATGGTCTCCGGGCTGCCGGAGTAGCGGACGACCGTGCGGAACGTCTCGCCCTTGTCGAGGTCGTCCGCGGGCCGGACCGTCAGCTCCTGCCCGTCGCGGTGGAAGGAGGCGTCCTTGCCCTCGACGGTCACGCCCTTCACCTCAAGACCCTTGAGGTCGAGGTTGAAGGCGCTGAGGTCCTGGGTGGCGCGCGCCGTGACCTCGGCGGTGGCGGTGAGGTGGCGCGCGTCCGGGTCGTACCCGAGGGTCAGGTCGTAGTGCGCGACGTCGTAGCCGCCGTTGCCCAGCTTCGGGAAGTACGGGTCACGCACGCCGTCGGCTCCGGGCGTGCCGTGCACTCCGGAGCCACTGCAGGCGGTGAGGACGAGGGCGGTGAGGGCGGCGGCGGAGGTGCTGCGGAGAGCCGTGGGTCGTGGGTGCACACGTGTGATCTTATGCGGCATATGTTCGGGGGGCCGGGCGGCGGGTCCCGTCGGCCCCCGGCTGCGGGTCCGCCTGGAGCTGGTCCGCCTAAAGAACCGCGATGCCCAACGGCCGCTCCCCCGCCGGGAGGCGACGCGTCTCTCCGCTCTCCAGGTCGACGACGGTGATCCCGTTCCAGAATCCGTCGCGGGTGAAGCCGCCGGTGACGTAGGCGGTGCCGCCGTCTGTGCCGCTGTCCTTGGAGATGGCGACGTCCTCGTGCGGCCCGTCCAGCGGGAAGACCTTCTCCTTGCCGTCCTTCGTACGCATGGTCAGCGATGGCCCCTTGTCCGACGAGGGATCAATGGGTCCGGTGCCGACCGCGAACAGCGTGCCGTCCTCGGTGATCCGCGCCCCGTGCTGATGGGTGTTGGCCGTCATCGGCTCGATGTCCGATTCGCCGGTGCGCGGATCGAGGACGACGAGCTTCTCGCCCTCGAAGGGGAGCAGGAGCTTGCCGTCCGACGGGCGTACGGCGGCGTAGTGCGGCTTGAGCCAGGAGCCGAGGCCGCCTTCGGTGCCGTAGGGGGCGACTTCGATGCGGCGTGGCTTCAGCGAGTCGGCGCGTACGACCGTCACGTCGAAGGAGTCGTGGTTGGTCGCGTAGACCTCGCGGCCGTCCTTCGACACGTCCACGTCGAAGGGGCGCCGGCCCACCGGAACGGTGTCGGTGACCTCGCGCTTCTCGGTGTCGATGACCTCCAACGTGCCCTTGCCGTCCGGGACATTGACGCCCACATAGACGTGCTCGCCGTCAGGGGCGAGCGCGATGCCCATGCCGCCGCCGCGGTACTCGCCGGTCGTCGCCGGGCCGCTGTCCGTCTCGTACGGGATGCGGTCGACGCGTTCGCGGGTGCTGGTGTCGATGACGGCCACCGCGTCGGCGGTGGCGACCCAGGCGCGGCCGTCATCGCCCACGGTCAGCCCGTAGGGGGCCTTGCCGACCTGCACGGATTCGATGGGGCCGCGCTCGGGGTCGACGAAAGTGACGGTGTCGGAGCCGAAGTCGGCCACCAGGAGGGTGCCTTCGGGGGTGCGCTGTTCGGCGGGGAGGGTGGCCGTGGGGGACGCGGTCTCGGTCGCGGTCGCGGTCGCGGTCGCGGTCGCGCGGGTGGGCTCGGGGCCGGTGCCGCAGCCCGCGAGGACGGCGGCACCCAGGAGGGCGGTGCTCGCGGAGAGCACCACCCGGGGCACCTCGGGCACCTTCACGAGGCGCCCCTCAGCAGCGCGGCGATCTCCGCGAAGCCACGGCGCTCCGCGTGCTCCAGGGGCGTGACGCCGTCCCGGTCGGCGAGATCGGGCGTCGCGCCCGCGGCGAGCAGCAGCGCCACGATCTCCTGGTGGGCGCGACCGCCGTCGCCGAGGATCACGGCCTCCAACAGGGCCGTCCAGTCCAGGTCGTTGACGTGGTCGACGTCGATGTCGGTGACGCGCAGGACTTCCCGTACGTACGCGACGTGGCCGCGCTCCGATGCCGGGATCACGGAGATGCCGCCGAAACGGTTGCGGAGCTTCAGGTCGGGCCCCACGGGAAGCAGGACGTGCAGCATGGCGACGCTGCCCGTCACGCCGGTCACCAGCCAGGGGCTGTCGGCGCGGTGGTCCTGCGCGTCGACGTCGGCGCCCGCGGCCACCAGGACACCGGCGGCCTCGACGTGGTCGCCGGTGGCGGCGAGCAGCAGCGGCGTACGCAGCTCGGTGTCGCGGGCCTCGACGCGGGCGCCCGCGTCGAGGGCGGCTCTCACTTCAGCGGCGTTCCCGGCCCGTGCGGCGTCGAGCAGCCGCTGGTCCTCAGCGGTCCTTGTCATGAACGTTCTCCTCGTCGTCGTACGGACCGGAAACAGCCTCAGCATGGTGTTGGCGGCCTCAGGGCCTCATCGGCCGAGCGCCGCGACGCCCGCCTTCGCGAACTTCTCGTCCAGGTCGCCGCTCGGGGCGCCCGCGACACCGATGCCCGCGACGGGCGCGCCCTTGGCGGTCACCGGCGCACCGCCCGCGAGGAACAGGGTGCCGGGGATGTCCTTCAGGTTCGGCGTCTTCTCCAGGTTCTTGGACAGCTCGGAGGTGGGCGCGTTCCAGGAGACGGCCGTGTACGCCTTCTTCTCGGCGGACTCGTACGACTGCGGGCCCGCGCCGTCGCCGCGCAGGGTGACGATCGTGTTGCCGTTCCGGTCGACCACGGCGACCGAGACGCGCTGGTTCTCCTTCTCGGCGGCGTCGAGGGTGGCCTTGGCGGCCTTGGTCGCGGCGTCGATGTTCAGGTGCGTCGACTGCGTGAGGTTCTTGTTGCCCGCGTCGGCGGTGACGGCGGCCTTGGCAGCGGCGTCGGGGGTGCCCGCGGTGGCGGAGACGGCGCCGAAGGTCCCGGCGCCGAGGACGGCGGCGGTGGCGGCGACGGTGAGGACACGGGTGCGGCGGGAGATCTTCTTCATCGGGGGCTCCTAGGGGTGCGGCGGGGCGGGGGAGGTTGTTTCCTCTGCCATCGATCCTCCGGCCGCATCCGGGGCTCACCCCTCGACGTACCGGCTGGGAGCGGCGCGCGACTCGGCCGACACCAGGGTCAACCGATCGGTTGACCCGCTCGTGGCCCCACCGGGTCACAATGAGGTGTTTGCCCAGTTCAGCGACCACGTGACGGCGACAGGCGCGTGACGGCAGCACGAGAGGGAGGCGCCCCGTGGCGGGACCGAGAGTGGGACAGCGGCGGGGAGAGCGAGCGGGACAGCGCACGCCGGACATCGGCTCCCGCGCATCGGACATCGGCTCCCGCACACCGGGCGCCGGCATCGCCCCCCGTACGCCGGACCCCGACGCCCGCTGGCTCGCGGCCGTCATGCACGCGACGTTCTACCTGCTCCTGGCCACCTCGCTGGCCCGCTTCCTGCTGCGCCACCCCGCCGGCGGTGCGCGCGTCCCGTGGATCATCACGCTCTCCGTGGTCCTTGCCTTCCTCTACGCCCTCCCGCACCTCACCGCCGCCCTGCGGGGGAAGCACTCCACGCCCTTCGCGTCAGGACCGGCACCCGGCACCCGCCCCACGCCCCGCCGCCTCACCTGGCTCGCCCTGGTCGTCGCGGTCTGGCTGGTGCTCGTCATCCTCGCGCCGAGCTTCGGGTGGTGCGCGGTGCCGCTCTTCTTCACCGGTCTGCGTACGCTGCCGCCGCGCGCGGCCTTCGCCCTGGTGGCCGTCCTGACCGGCTGCGTGATCGCGTCACAGCTGCGGCTCGCGGGCCGCTACGACCCTGACCTGATCCTCGGGCCACCCGCCGTGTCGGCGATCGCGACGGCGGTCTTCGTCCACATGCAGCGCCAGGCGGCCCGCCAGCGCGAGCTGATCGACGACCTCATCCGCACCCGCCGCGAACTGGCCGCCACCGAGCGCCGCGAAGGCACCCTCGCCGAGCGCCAGCGCCTGTCCATGGAGATCCACGACACCCTCGCGCAAGGTCTGTCCAGCCAGCAGATGCTGCTCCAGGCCGCCGACCGCGTCTGGGACACGGACCCGGTCAAGGCCCGCGCCCATGTCCGTACGGCCGAGTCGATCACCGAAGTCGGCCTCACCGAGGCCCGCCGCTTCGTGCACGACCTCGCGCCCGCCGACCTCGCCGACGGCGGCGGCCTGGACGAGGCACTGCGGACGCTGGCCGCGCGCACCGCGCAGGACGCGGGCCTCACGGTCCGCTTCCACTCCGAGGGCACGCCCGCCCCGCTCCCCGACCGGACGCAGTCCGCGCTCCTGCGTATCGCGCAGGGCGCCCTGGCCAACGTGACGGAGCACGCCGACGCGACCACGGCGGCGCTGACGCTCACGCACCTGGACGACCAGGTGGTACTCGACGTCGCGGACGACGGCCGCGGCTTCACGCCCACCGATGAGCCGCCCGCCTCCGACCGGCGGGGCCACGGGCTGCCCGCGATCCGCGCCAGGGCGCGGCAGCTCGGCGGCACACTGACGATCGAGTCGGCACCGGGCGAGGGCACGGTGCTCTCGGTCTCGATCCCCCTGACCCCTTGACCTCGCAGGAGACCCCATGACGCCCCCCGCACCTGCCGCGCCTCCGGTCCGCCTCCTGGTCTGCGACGACCACATCGTCGTACGCGCCGGACTGCTCGCCCTCCTCGGCAGCGCACCGGACATCGAGGTGGTCGGCGAGGCGGGCACCGGCGAGGAGGCGATCGCGCTCGCCGCGAAGCTGGCACCGGACGTGGTCCTGATGGACCTGCAACTGGGCGAGGGAATGGACGGCGTGGAGGCAACACGCCACATCACGTCCACCGGCACCCCCTCCTCCCCCACACCCCACGTCCTGGTCCTGACGACGTACGACACGGACGCCGACATCACCCGCGCCATCGAGGCGGGCGCGACGGGCTACCTCCTGAAGGCCGAACGCCCCGAGGAGCTCTTCGCCGCGATCCACGCCGCCGCGCAGGGCCACACCACGCTCTCCCCGCCGGTCGCGTCCCGCGTGATGGCCCGCATGCGCAAGCCGCTGCCCACCCTCACCGACCGCGAGCTCGACATCCTCGCCCAGCTCTCCCAAGGCCTCGGCAACCGCGACATCGCCCGCGCGCTCTTCATCAGCGAGGCCACGGTCAAGACGCACCTGGGCCGGATCTACGACAAGCTCGGCGTCGACACGCGTGCGGGCGCGGTGGCGGTGGCGAAGGAGCAGCGACTGCTGTCCTGACGTGCAGCGTCGTCCCACGCCCTCCGGCGCCGTGACACCATCGTCCACGTGCTCGACATCGGCTACGCCCTCTCCCACCGCTTTCCCGACCCCCCGCAGTTCGACTACCGCGGCGCGGACGTCCACGCGCTGCGGCACGACCTGTTCTGCGGGGACGTGTATCTCGCGGACACGAAGGCGGACCGGGAACTGTCCACAGCCTGGGGATGGGTTCCCGTGCTCGACTTCGCGTGGGCGCTGTGCGACATCGTCGAGCTCGTGGACCAGGATCCCCGGGGGAGCCGGGCGTCCCGTCCCCAGCACGCCGAGCTCGACTTCACGGAGTCGACGGACCGCATGCTGTTCACCCGGCGCTTCGGGTGGGTGGACATCGAGGCGGACTGGATGCGGGCGGAAGAGCCTCCGCTGACGTTCTCCCACTCCGAACTCCGCCGCGAGGCACGTGACTTCCTCCAGGACCTCCTGGCGGACCTCATCGACCTCCACGAGTCCCTGGCGGACAACCCCGCGATCTGGTCACTCCAGTCCCGCTTTCCCCGGGCGTAGGCGCCCACCGGTACCCCTCCCCCCGCGTCCACCCCTGAACGAACAAGCTCTCCCACCCACCCGCCCGATTGCCCCGCGTCCACCGGTCGGCGAACAAGCGGAGGGCGATGGGCCCCACGCGCCCGCAGTCGGCAGCGAGACGTGAGGGGGTGTGTCGGTATTTCCGCCCGGAGCACGGTTCGCGGCACTCCGGGGCCGAAGCAGTCGAACGCCCACCGGCGGATGGCGAGGACGGACATACCGGCGCGGCCCCGCCCCCAAACCGGAGCAGAACCGCACCCGGCACCCAGACACCGCCAAAGCCGGACGCTAGTCCACCCGCACACCCACCTGCGCAGCAAACGCCGGCGCCAGATCCATCAGCTGCGCCGTACTGATCACCGCCCCCGCCAAGCAGTCGATCCCCCGCAAAATGTCCACCTCGGCCGCACCCCGCAGGTCGACATCCTTCATGCGGACCCCGCTGAAGTCCGCCCCCTTCAGCACACACCCCACGAACTCCACCCGCTCGAGCTCCGCCCGCCCGAAGTCCGGCTCGACCAGCACGCATTCCTCGAAGACGACGTCCTTCAACCGCGCCTTCCGCAGGTTCAGATAGTCGATCTTCCCGCCCCGCACGACGACCCGCTCCAGCACACTCCCGTGCAGCTGCACGCCCCCAAGACGCGCGTCCACCACCTCCACGTCCCGCAGCGACGCCTCCGAAAGCTCCGTGCCGACCCCCCGCAGCTCCGTCAGCACGGAGTCCACGAACCGCGCCCTGCTGAGCCGCGCCTCCGTCACCCCGCAGCCCGTCATCGCACAGTCCAGGAACAGGGCTCCCCCGCCGTCCTGCCCGGAGAGATCGAGATCCCGGAACTCGACCCCGTCGTAATCCCCGTCGGGCTCCAACTCACCCCCGCCGAGCACAAGATCCCCGAACGCCCGCAGCTCCGGCAACCGCACCTCGGGCCGCCGGGCCTTCTTCACCCCTGCCGCATCCTTCTGCCGCTCCCTCTGTCCCATGCACCCATCGTGCACCCACCCACTGACAACGCCGCCGCACCCCGATGTCACATCCCGGGCACCCCCATCCGTCGTACCGGGTGAACGCCACTACAGGCGCCACCCGACACGACAGGAGCCCCACCCCATGCCCAGCAACCGCAAGCCCCCCACCCACCTCACCGTCATCGGCGGCGGCTTCGCCGGTCTCACCGCGGCCATCACCGCCGCGGAAGCCGGCGCCCGGGTGACCGTCCACGAGGCCCACCACACCCTCGGCGGCCGGGCCCGCACCGCCGAAGGCACGTACCGCACGAACGAAGGCCCGCACGCCCTCTACAACGGCGGCCCCCACTGGACCTGGCTCAAGCAGCGCGACCTGATCGGCCCCCTCGCCCCGATCCCGCCCATCGAAGGCACCCGCCTGCGCCTCCACCACAAGGGAAGGTTCCGCCGTACCCCACCCCTCGCGATGCTGAAACTCCTGCGCCGCAAGCCCGAACAGGCGCCCGTGCACGAGGACTTCATGACGTGGGCCACCGGCGAGGTGGGCGAGGAGGGCGCACGCGCCGCCGCGCACTACATCGCCGTGGCGACGTTCCACCACGACCCCGGCTCCCTCTCCGCCAGGTTCGTGCAGGAGCGCCTGCGCCGCGCCACGAAGCTGCCCCCTGAGGCGCACTACCCGCGCGGCGGCTGGGGCTCGGTCATCGACCGCATGGCGTCGCTCGCCTGGAACCTGGGCGTACGCGTGGAGACGCTGTCCCGCGTCGACTCCCTCACCCCACCTCCCTCCGAAGGCCCCGTCATCGTCGCCACCTCCCTCCCCGCCGCCCGCCGCCTCCTCCAGGACGAGACCCTCCGCTGGGACAGCGCCCGCACCACCCTCGTCGACGTGGCCCTCAACTCCCGTAAGGGCGACCCGTTCGCGATCTCCGACCTGGACATGACCGGCTGGATCGAACGGTTCACCACCCAGGACCGCACCCTCGCCCCCGCGGGACAGGACCTCGTCCAGGGGCAGATCCCGCTCTCCCCCGAGGAGTCCAAGGCGGACGGCGTGGCCCGCGCCGACCACCTGCTCGACCTCGGCTTCCCCGGCTGGCGCGACCGCCTTCTCTGGCGCCGCGACGCCGTGTCCAACGGCCGTACCGGCGCGGTGGATCTGCCCGGCACCACCTGGCGCGACCGCCCGGCGATCGACCGCGGCGAGGGCGTCTACCTCGCCGGAGACCAGGTCGCGGCGCCCGGCCTGCTCTCCGAGGTCTCCTTCAACAGCGCCCTGGAGGCGGTGACGCTCGCGCTGACTTCCACAAGGGTTGACCTAAAGTCCGCTTGAGGTACGAGGGTGTGTTGCACCGACCCCGACGTCGCCCAAGGAGCCACCCCCATGCACGCCATCCGCCTGCACACCTTCGGCCCGGCCGAGAACCTCACGTACGAGGAGACGCCCGACCCGGCTCCGGCCCCCGGCCAGGTCCGCATCGCGGTGACCGCGGCAGGCGTGCACCTCCTGGACACCGCGATCCGCGCCGGCATCAAAGGCCCGCTGCCCGAACTCCCCCGGCTGCCCACGATCCCGGGCCGCGAGGTGGCCGGCACGGTCGAGTCGCTCGGCGAGGGAGTCGACCCCGGCTGGCTCGGCAAGCGCGTGGTCACCCACATCGGCTTCGCCCCTGGCGGTTACGCCGAGTTGGCCGTCACCGAAGCGACCCGCCTGCACGAGATCCCCGAAGACCTGGACGACGCGGAGGCCGTGGCACTGATCGGCACGGGCCGTACGACGATGGGCATCCTGCAGTTCACCGAGCTGACCCCCGCCTCCGTGGCCGTCATACCGGCGGCGGCGGGCGGCATCGGCACACTCCTGGTCCAGTACGCCAAGCACGCGGGCGCCACGGTGATCGGCCTGGCGGGCGGTCCGGAGAAGACGGACCGGGTCAGCGCGTACGGCGCGGATCTCGCCGTCGACTACCGGAACCACAAGAACCCGGACTGGCCGGACGAGGTCCGCGCGTACCTGACGAAGCGCGGCCTCCCCGGCGCCACCGTCGTCTTCGACGGAGTGGGCGGAGCGCCCGGCCTGGCCGCCGTGGATCTCCTTGCCCCCGGCGGCGAACACATCGTCTTCGGCTGGTCGGGCAACGGCAGCCCGCACGACGGCGAACCCCTGAGGTTCACCGACGAGCAGCTGGCGGCCCGCGGCATCACCCAGACCAACGCCCTTGGCCCGGTGATGATGCGGAAGGCAGGCGGCGACAACCCCGTCCGCACCCTGGAACTGGCCGCACTCGCCGAAGCGGCGAAGGGCCACTTCACCCCGGCGGTCCAGCGCTACCCCCTGTCGCAGGCGGCAGCAGCCCACGCCGACCTGGAGAACCGCCGCACGACGGGCAAGGTGGTCCTCATCCCCTGATGGTCAGGGCGAAACCACCGGCGGCGCGGTCGCGGCCCCGGGCCACGAC